>NZ_JBEHVV010000047.1:15785-22016 GCF_040227395.1 Coprococcus sp. RTP21428st1_C9_RTP21428_210409 | reverse complement strand
TAGACATCGTGGATATAGAATATTTCTCCGACATGGAGATTGTGGATGAAGTCATAGCGGAGGCTCATTCCAAGGGCGTGTATGTCATAGTGTCCAATCACGATTTCAAGACTACTATACCTATGGAACAGATAGTTGACAGATTTAAGTCCATCATATTCACAGGTGCAGATATAGCCAAGATAGCCATGATGCCTGAGGAGGGATCGCAGGTCGTAGATATGATGCAGGCTGCAAAGGAACTGCAGGATAGTGGAAATCAGACCCCTCTCATAGTTATATCCATGGGTGAACTTGGTGTGGAGACAAGAACCACAGGAGAGATGTATGGCAATACGATATCATTTGCCACAGCGGGCATACCTTCCGCCCCTGGACAGATATCTGTGGATGCACTCAGGAGCCAGCTCACCATGATACATCACATTATAGCTGGTAAATAATAATAATTATATGATGCTATTATTCTGGAAGTCACGGATGAATGCCGTGGCTTCCATTTTTTTAGTGTTGTGTGGCTTGTTTCGCAGATATATGGTATTATGACATAAATGTTCCGGGGCCTTGTATGGCAGACGGCGGCTAAGGAGATAAGAATATATGGAAGAAAAGATACACAAGAGGAGAGTGCACTACAGTGGCACCCATCCGAAGAGGTTTGAGGAGAAATACAAGGAGCACGATCCTGAAAAATATGCGGATACGATAGAGAAAGTCATAAGCAAGGGAAGTACCCCGGCAGGGATGCACATTTCAATATGTGTAAATGAGATACTGGATTTCCTTCAGATACAGCCGGGACAGCAGGGGCTTGATGCGACACTGGGCTATGGTGGACACACAAGGCGTATGCTTGAGCAGCTCCATGGAGAGGGGCATATGTATGCTCTGGATGTTGATCCTATAGAGATAGTGAAGACGAAGCAGAGACTGGCGGAGGCCGGCTACGGTGAGGATATACTCACGATAAAGCAGACAAATTTCAGGAATATCGACCAGGTGGCAGAGGAGGCCGGGGGATTTGATTTTATCCTTGCGGATCTTGGAGTGTCTTCCATGCAGATAGACAATCCAGACAGGGGATTCACATACAAGTTTGATGGACCACTTGATCTGAGGCTTGATCCGGAGAAGGGTGAGTCGGCGGCGGAGCGTCTACGAGAGGTTTCGTATGAGGAACTCGTTGGGATGTTCCAGGAGAACTCGGACGAGCCTTATGCGGAGGAGATCGCCACGGTCATCATGAAGAGAAACCGAACTAAGAATTATGTGGAGACCACCACGCAGATGAAGGATGCCATCGAGGAGGCATTGGCATTTGTGCCGGAGAAGGACAGAAAAGAGGCTGTGAAGAAATCCTGTCAGAGGTGTTTTCAGGCTCTGCGAATAGATGTGAACAGTGAGTTTGAGGTTTTGTATGATTTCCTTGACAAGCTGCCGGATGCGCTCAGACCTGGTGGAAAAGTGGCGATACTGACATTCCATTCAGGTGAGGACAGACTGGTAAAGAGAGCGTTCAAGGCGGGAGCGAAGGCTGGTGTTTACAGCGAAGTCAGCAAGGATGTCATCAGACCGTCAGCGGAGGAGTGCGCCCGCAATCCGAGAGCAAGATCGACGAAGATGAGATGGGCTGTAAAAGCAGAATAAAGGACACAGAAAGGCGACATCGTCTGTATATCATGTTAATATGATGACAGGGGATGTCGCCTTTTGGACATATGTTTCAGATGTATTGTGGCTGACTATTTCACAGGAGTTGAGGCAAGTGAGATGAATGTGAGCTGCGCCTGTGATGGCATACAGGCAGAGGAAATGCTCTATGAGAATCGGTATGATCTTTTTTCGGTGGAGATAAGCTCCCAGTAAATGCGTAACAGGCATATAGAGGATAGTAAAAATGTCCGGGATAATTTAGGCAGAACATTTATAGAAATCATAATAAAATTTTCATATATAATACAAAAATATTCATATTTTTTTGATGTAATCGGTATGATATACTTCAAAATGTAGTGATAACTTGCATATATACGAAGAAACCATCGTAAGGTTAATTTTAAGAGAGGTATCAATATGGGAGATTATAAGGCAGCAGAGAATAGATATAAGAATGTTGAAGGTACAGGATTTTACAGACATTGCGGCAAGAGCGGTCTTATGATGCCGCCTCTGGCACTTGGACTCTGGCACAATTTTGGAACAAATGACGATTACGAGAATATGAAGAAGATGTGCTTTACTGCATTTGACAACGGAATAACACATTTTGATATAGCAAACAACTATGGCCCGGTGTATGGAAGTGCAGAGGAGAACTTTGGAAAGATACTCAGAGAGGAACTGGGTGCGTACAGGGATGAGCTGATAATCAGCACTAAGGCCGGATTCGATATGTGGGAAGGCCCTTACGGCAACTGGGGCAGCAGAAAATATCTCATAGCAAGTCTTGACCAGAGCCTTAAAAGACTTGGCATCCCATATGTGGATATATTCTATCATCACAGAATGGATCCGAACACTCCACTCGAGGAGACCATGGGAGCATTGGCGCAGATAGTGAAGAGTGGAAAGGCACTTTATGTCGGACTCTCCAACTATGACGGACCTACCATGGCAAAGGCGGAGCGCATACTTGATGAGCTTCATGTGCCATTTGTGATAAATCAGAACAGATACAGCATACTGGACAGATCTGTCGAGAATAATGGGCTTCTGAAGCAGACATACGCATCAGGCAAGGGACTCATATGCTTCTCGCCTCTGGCACAGGGAATGCTGACAGACAGATATCTGAAGGATATGCCGGCGGACAGCAGGGCAGTGAAGGACGGAAGATTCCTTCATGAGGATCAGGTGCTTGAAACTAGACCTCTCCTCAACCAGTTAAATGAGATCGCAGCCGGATATGATATGAAGCTATCAGAGCTTGCCATCGCATGGCTGCTGAACAAGCCGGAGGTCACAACAGTGCTGATCGGTGCTTCAAAGCCTGAGCAGATCATCAGCAATCTCAAGGCTGTTGAAAAGCAGGCACATACAGTCATGACCGATGACGAATTACAGAAGATCGAGGATGCCGTTGCAGCATTTGAAAGATCATAAAATAGGCAAAACTTTTTTTATACCCCCTCGCAGGAGAAGCCGGATAGAGCTTCTCCTGTTTTTTATATCTGTGCAGACGTTGGGAGAAGTCTGTGCTGTTACAAATACATAAAAGTATGGTATTATATCACACAGAATCTATGTTACGGAGAAAAACTGGTGAAGGAATATATAAATGAAGCACTTGAAAAATATATAGAGAAGGGTACATACCCGTGGCACATGCCGGGACATAAGAGACAGCCGCTAGAAGAGCCGGCCAACTTCTGGAATGGGGTGTATGCACATGATTTCACTGAGGCTAAAGATCTTGACGACATGCATGAGCCGGAGTTGTTCATAGCGGACAGTATTGCCGAGATGAAGAATGTGTATGGAACATTTGCAACATATATGCTGGTGAACGGTTCCACATCCGGACTTATGACAGCTATACACGCCACCTGTCACAGGGGAGACGTGATACTTGCGGCAAGAAACTGCCACAAGGCGGTGTACAACGCTATCTGTATGTTGGAGCTTGAGCCCGAGTATATAGTGCCGGATTATGTGAGTATGAGCTGGCCTGACGGTGTGGGTCAGAATGAAGTCGGAGCAATATCGAATGGAATGTCAGATGATGGAGAAGATGACTGCGAAATATCGGAAATGATGGCTCCAGGCGATGAAGATGATCGTGAAATGTCAGAGAGGACAGACATACTGGGTGACATATCACCGGATAAGTTGGAGCTTGCTCTTAAGGAATTGGTAGCAGATGGCAGAAAGCCAAGAGCGGTGATAATCACATCGCCGACATATGAGGGTGTCATATCTGATATAAGGACCATAGCCGGGATAGTACACAGGTATGGAATATATCTCATTGTGGACGAGGCACAGGGAGCACATCTGAACTTCATGGAAGGACATGAGACCGCCATGCAGCAGGGCGCGGATATTGTCATCGAGAGCCTGCACAAGACCATGCCGGCACTCACACAGACATCACTTCTTCATGTGATGAATCCTGAGCTTGATGAGAGGGTTAGAAGATATCTGCAGATATTCCAGACATCTTCGCCTTCATATATATTTATGCAGAGCATGGAGAAGGCAGTTGCATTTGGCGCAAATAACAGAGATGAATTTGCCAGGTATGGGCGGAGGCTTGAGGCATTTGCCGGGAAATGTGATGGGCTCAGAAATATACGGCTGTTCAGACCTGATGCTTCCTCAGTGAAAAATGATGAGATCTGTAATGCGTGTAAAGTGTTCGACCGTGATGAGGGCAGGCTGGTATTTGTCGTGAGACCGGGAACTGTAGACGAGTCGGGACAGAAATTTACAGGGGTTATGCTTGCTGAAATTCTGGCGGACAGGTATGGGTTGATTGTTGAGATGGCATCGGTGAGTTATGTCATTTGTATATCATCTGTTGTGGACAGTGCAGACAGTTATGATATACTATTTAATGCGGTGGCTGAGATAGACGGGAACCTTGGCTATGAGCCGGATAAAACAGACCGGCAGGAGCTGGATATCATATCCGGCAGAAGGTCAGCTATGCCGCCGGGAACCGCGTGGGACAGACCAGTGGAGAGCGTGCCGATTGAGGGTGCGGCTGGGAAGGTGTCGGGGGCATTTGTATATGCATATCCGCCGGGAATACCTGTGCTGGCGCCGGGAGAGGTCGTTGACCGGCAGGCGGTGAACGGAATAAAGTCCATGATAGACAGCGGACTTAATGTGGCAGGAGTCAATGACGGTTATATCAAAGTGCTGTGCGGAGAATGATATGTAGCATTATGATCTGGAAGGTTTGATAAGAATCACAATATAAATATGAAAGGTGTACATGTGCAGGAACAGCATATGGCAGGGTTAGGATATGAAAGGAATATTTATAACTATAGAGGGCCCGGATGGAGCGGGCAAGACCACACAGAGGGAGCTGCTTAAGGAATATCTGGAGAAGAAAGGCTATGACGTGCTGATAACCAGAGATCCGGGGGGAAATCCCATAAGTGAGGCGATCCGCGAGGTTATATTGAACAAGGATTTTACAGAGATGGGATATATGACTGAGCTGCTTCTGTATGCTTCGGCGAGAGCCCAGCTTGTGAAAGAGAATATCAAGCCTGCACTGGATGCCGGTCAGGCGGTGATTGCAGACAGATTTGTGGACTCATCCGCTGTGTATCAGGGAATCGGAAGAGGACTCGGAGTTGACACGGTGTATAAGGTAAATGAATTTGCACTTCAGGGAATCATGCCGGATATGACATTCCTCATGGATCTTGACGCCCAGGAGGGAATATCCAGAAAGAAGAACCAGGCTGAACTTGACAGAATGGAGAATGAAAAAATGGAGTTCCATCAGAAGGTCGTGGATGGATACCGCATGCTTGCGGATATGCACACTGAGAGAATAGTGAAGATAGACGCTACTTTACCTATTGATGAGATTCATGGTATAATAGTAGGGTATGTAGAGAAGAAACTTAATCTTTAATATATTTTGATTTTGGAGAAGGTCAGAATAGACATACAGAAAAAATTAATTGTAAGGGGGTTGGTATATATGATAGATTTCACAGACATAATCGGACATGAGGACATAATACGCCACTTCAAGAGCAGCATTGAGCTGGGTAAGATATCCCAGGGCTACATCATCAATGGCGAGACAGGAAGTGGAAAAAAGACCCTTACCAGGGCGTTGGTCAAGACTCTCCAGTGTGAGGAGGGCGGTACAGAGCCATGTAATCATTGTAAGTCATGTCTTCAGTGTGAGACGGGAAATCAGCCTGATATCGTGTGGGTGACCCACGACAAGCCAAATGTGATCTCGGTTGAAGAGATACGTGATCAGGTGAATTCTGATATTGATATCAAGCCTTATAGCAGCAGATATAAGATATATGTTATAGAGGATGCACAGCTTCTGAATGTGAATGCACAGAACGCTTTGTTAAAGACGATCGAGGAAGCTCCGTCCTATGCAATAATCATACTGCTCACCAACAATCTTGATAAGATGCTTCAGACTATACAGTCCAGATGTATAGTGCTGAATGTGAAGCCTGTCAGAGAACATGATATACTTGATTATCTCATGAACGAGCTCAAGCTGGACAAGCAGAAGGC
>NZ_JBEHVV010000047.1:0-15634 GCF_040227395.1 Coprococcus sp. RTP21428st1_C9_RTP21428_210409 | reverse complement strand
ATATGGAGCTGTACAAGCTCAAGGTAAGTGACTACATCGATTTGATGATGATGTGGTACAGGGACATTCTTATGCTTAAGGTGTCCAATAACCCGGGCCGGTTGATGTTCAAGGAGTATTATTCTGATATAAGAAAGCAGTCCTCACACATCAGCTATGAGGGTATAGAAAAGGTACTCAAGTCTATGGACAAGGCCAAGGTCAGACTTGAGGCGAATGTCAGCTTTGACATTGTCATGGAGCTTATGCTCCTAACCATGAAGGAGAATTGTTAATGAAAGAGATTATAGGAGTTCGTTTCAGACCAAACGGTAAGATATATTATTTTGATCCACAGAACTTTGAGGTCGAGGCCGGCAGTTTTGTCATTGTCGAGACCGCAAGGGGTGTGGAGTACGGCAAAGTGGTTCTGGGAAGACGAGAGGTAGAAGAGGGCAAGATAACGGCGTCACTCAAGCCGATCATAAGAATTGCCACAGAGGATGACACCAGAAGATACGAGGATAACAAGAAGAAGAGCAAGAGAGCATTTGGCATATGTCTTGAGAAGATCGCAAAGCATAAGCTGGACATGAAGCTCATCGAGGCTGAGTATACATTTGACAACAATAAGGTGCTGTTCTACTTCACAGCAGACAGGAGAATCGATTTCCGAGAGCTGGTAAAGGATCTGGCATCTGTGTTCAAGACAAGAATAGAGCTCAGACAGATCGGTGTCCGCGATGAGACCAAGATGGTTGGCGGAATCGGCATATGTGGAAGGGAGCTCTGCTGTAACAAGCATTTGTCGGAGTTTGTTCCAGTATCAATCAAGATGGCAAAGGAGCAGAACCTGTCACTGAATCCTACTAAGATATCCGGTGTGTGCGGAAGACTTATGTGCTGTCTGAAGCATGAGCAGGACACTTACGAGTATCTGAATGAGAAGCTTCCGAATGTAGGAGATTTCGTCAGGACCATAGATGGCAACAAGGGCGAGGTCATGTCAGTGAACGTTCTCCGACAGAAGGTTAAGATCGTGGTGACAGACAAGGATGACAACAAGGAAGTTATGGAGTATCCTGTGGCTGAACTCAAGTTCAAGCCTAAGAGAAGAAAGAATTCAGAAAGACTCAGTGCTGAGGAGTACAAGGCACTTGAGGCATTGGAGGACAAGGGTGGAAAGTCCAAATTTGACGATTAGACCGGAAGAGGTTATTAAATCCTGTGAGAGGATAGATGACCTGCAGTGCAAGGGTTATCAGATCATACAGAACAGCGGAATGTTCTGCTTTGGGATGGATGCTGTGCTGTTGGCAAACTATGTGAGATTTAAGCGCGGCGGCAGATATATGGATCTCGGGACAGGAACAGGTATCATACCTATACTTCTTGCTGCAAAGGAGTATGGGGATGAAGCTCTTACCAGAGAGGAGAGACTTGCTGGTTTGAATGCCGATGATTATAGATCCTCACATGATTGTATTGCCGTAGATGGAGTTACTAATTCGGATGCAGGGGTGAATCAGCAGCCTGGCGGTAAAATGGCAGATGGAGCACGGTTTATAGGCATAGAGCTTCAGCCTGCATGTGCGGACATGGCGGCAAGGAGCGTGAGCCTCAACGGGCTTGACGGTTTAGTGCGAATAGATAACGGAGATATAAAGGAGGTCTCTTGTAACTACAAGAAGGCCTCCTTTGACATAGTGACCTCAAATCCACCATACATAAAGGGCAGTCACGGTCTGGAGAATCCGGATGCTCCGAAGAACATAGCGAGACATGAGGTGCATGTGACGTTGGATCAGGTGGTGGCAGCGGCAGAGCATGCCCTTAAACCCGGCGGAAGTTTTTATATGATACACAAGCCGTTCAGGCTGGCTGAGATATTTGAATGCCTGCATGAGCACAGGCTTGAGCCAAAGAGGATGCAGCTTGTACATCCATACATAGATAAGGAGCCAAACATGGTCATAGTGGAGGCCGTTAAGGGTGGCAACTCCATGATCAAGATTGATCCGCCTATGATAGTCTACAAAGCTCCGGGAGTGTACACGGAGCAGCTGCTTGCGACATATGAAGGCAGTGCAAAGCGGTAACAGGCAACGGCTGCAGCATGAAAGTGAAAAATGTTGTAAACACCCTAATGTACATATTACAGATAGTGAGGTTTATATATGGCAGGCAAATTATATCTGGTGGCAACACCCATAGGAAATCTTGAGGATATGACATATAGAGCCGTCAGGGTTCTTTCCGAGGTGGATGTGATAGCGGCGGAGGATACGAGGAACAGTATCAAGCTGCTCAATCATTTCGAGATCAAGACTCCCATGACGAGTTATCATGAATACAATAAATACGACAAGGCGAAGGTTCTCGTTGAGAAGATGCAGCAGGGACAAAGCGTTGCAGTTATCACTGATGCCGGAACTCCGGGTATATCTGATCCCGGGGAGGAGCTTGTGAGACAGGCTCTTGCCGCAGGGCTTGAGGTTACACCGGTGCCGGGGGCGTGTGCATGTATATCGGCGCTCATCAGCTCAGGACTTTCGACCAGAAGATTTGCATTTGAGGCGTTTCTGCCGTATGACAAGAAGGATAGAACAAGAGTGCTTGAGGAGATGAAGCGAGAGACGAGGACTATGGTGATGTATGAGGCTCCACACAAGCTGAAGAAGACTTTGGCGGAACTCATGGAGGCTCTCGGTGACAGGCATATAACACTTGCCAGAGAGATCACCAAGAAACATGAAACCATAGAGCCTATGATGCTCTCTCAGGCGATAGCTCGTTACGAGGGGGAAGATCCGAGAGGAGAATTCGTCATAGTGATAGAAGGGCTTGATGTAAAGAAGCTTGAGGAAGAGAAGAAGAGCTCGTTCGAGGCTATGTCCGTGGAGGAACATGTCCAGATGTACGTTGATCAGGGTATGTCCAAGAAGGATGCGATCAAGCAGGCGGCTGTAGACCGCGGAGTCCCTAAGAGGGATGTGTATAATGCGGTGATGAAATAGAGAACGGAGGTAGATTGGTGTCAGGTGCGGATAAACAAAAGTTTATCTGTACCTGACACTTTTTAATTTTTATGTAATATGGCGAAAAACAACTTGCATATACACAATGCGTATGATAATATAAATGTGCAATATACGCAACGCGGGCGCAAAAGTAACATGCTAACGGGAGATATGTAGTCAAAGGAGAGTGCGATATGGACAGTAAAGACTATCTAGTAGAGCTTAGAGAAAGCACTGGTATGACCAGAAAGGAGTTTTGTGAGTATTTCGAGATACCATATAGGACAGTTCAGGATTGGGAACTTGGAAACCGCAAGATGCCGGATTATCTCTTGCGTCTGATGGAGTACAAGATCAGGATGGAACAGGGAATAAAGGATGGAAAAGAGCTTGAAAACAACAAATAAAGCCACTATACTTCAGATAAAGAAAGGCGGTGGAAAGGATGGAAGAAATGCAAAATCAGGAGTTATGTATTTTACTTGATAGTATCCTCGCACTACTTGAAACGAACAATGAGGATAAAGCAAAAGAGATTATAAGAAACGCAATAAAGAGAATAGATAAAGGATCGACATCCAGCTCGAAGGAAGAGTAGGTTGAACAGAAAAGAGGGGGTGCACATGTCGAAAATTGGTGTCAGGTACGGATGAACAAAAGATTATCTGTACCTGACACTTCTTGCTTAAAAATCTCCTTCATTTCAGATTTATCTCCATCATTTTATCAATAAATGATGGAGATAATAATAGACATGATGGAAATAACACTCCCCATATTCACACCTTATCTTTTGAATTGTAAAACATACTGGTTTCTTATTCTCTGTTCCGGTCTGACATCAACCAGATATAAGAATAATAAAAATATCCATTCCAATGGTTTCATTATAATATAAACAACATCTGCTCTAAGAGGATTTGTTATGAGTTTCGACAGTGGATAGCCGTATGTATCATATATGTGGCGAACCATCCTGTGAAAACTTGGAAATTTTATCTGAATCACTTCTTCAAATGCGTTGGCAATACATAATTGCCTGTTTACAATGATCGTTGCACCTCTCCTGCTTCCAAATCTAAGCGGTTTCACAACTTTTTTGTGCCCACCGGCGGCTACCGTACAAAGATAATGTCCTTCGTAATCTGATGGCGGTGGTGGTGTCTGCTTTGAAAATGTCCAATCTGCAGTATCTGTAAATGCCTTAATCGGAGCATCCAGTCCCTGACCAATTAGGACAAATATAATCTCGATAATTGCCACAACCAGAAACAGTGCAACAAAAATTACAAAGGTGTACCTGGATAAGCTGTTAATGATATCGTAAAATTTCTTGAAACGTATATTGTTATCCTGTGCTGCTGCTCTGTTTTTAAAGATTTCTACCTGTTGCAGCATATGCCTCTGAATTGCTCTTGCAGATAACAGCAATATGTTGAAATGATAAACATAAAATGACAATTCTAAGGGATTATTGATATTTTTAGATAACTGAACAGCAAACGTAATCTGCAATATATTAAGCAGGATAATAAAGGAAATTGCAGCCGCGGATACTAATGGCGGCAGTCGGTCTGCATTTATGTATAACAACACAAAATATGCAGCAAATCCTAATAAAGCAACCCAGGAAATTCCCCAATACCCGGAAGAAATCACATAGTGAAATTGCATAGTATTAACCTGTTCATACCAGTCGCCGGCTGTATCATACGTTATCGCAAACAGCATCAGATATAACAGGCCGCCAACCAGAACGGTTACGGTTGAGATAAGCTTTTCCTTTTTTGGTTTGGCAGAAAAACAATTGTAAATATTCCAGACTGTTAAAGTTCCGGGTATAACAAATGCGACTATACCGAAAAATAAAAATATTAATATGTCGTTCAAATGAAACATTTACAAATCTCCCTTTCCCCAATACTGCCGATCAGATATCCCCATTTATATACACCCTCGGAACCCTTACCGATATGTTGCACACGATCACATCCACATTCGTGTCAAGCATATTTGCCATGTCCTCGATGGACATGCCCTCACCGAGAAGGGTTACAGTGTCGCCGCGCTGTACATCCGGGATGTCTGTGACGTCCGCCATGCACTGATCCATACATACGCGTCCGATGATCGGCGCCTCATGACCATTTATGATGACCTTGCCCTTGTTGGACAGGTAACGGCTGTAGCCGTCTGCAAATCCTACCGGAAGTGTGGCGATCTTTGTAGGTCTTTCAGTGACAAAAGTTCCGCCGTATCCAATCTCAGATCCGGTAGGAACCTCCTTCACCATGGCAACGTATGTGTACCAGCTGAGGATCTCCTGAAGTCCTGAATTCTTCCAGTCAAAATCATCAGAAGGAGTGAGACCATAGAGGATATCACCGCATCTGACTGCGTCGAGCTGTGCCTCAGGCAGCATCAGTATGGCAGGGCTGTTGGCTACGTGGTGTTTTGGTATGACAACCCCCATCTTCTCAAGTTCATTTACGGCGTGGAGGTATAGATCAAGCTGCTTTCTTGCACTTGTGTGATCCCCCTCATCTGCCCTTGCAAAATGTGTAAATATACCTGTTACGTTCAGGTCGTCCATCTCGCAGATCTTCTTTATAGTGTCAAATGATTCCTGACATACCGGGAATCCTATTCGGTTCATACCGGTGTTCAGCTTTATCTGGACATTCTGTTTCTTGCCGGCTCTTCTTGCAGCGGCAGCCATGTTCTCAGCACCCTCCATTGAAAAGACAGTGAGATCAAGGTCGTACTTTGCGGCCTCATCCAGCATGTCATCTGCTGTATCGCCAAGGATAAGGATAGACTCTGTTGCCCCCGCGTCCCTGAGCATCTTTCCCTCTTCCCAGATGGCAACGGCGTAGCTGTCTATGCCACATTCCTTGAGTGTCGGGTAAAGTCCTGCAATGCCGTGGCGGTATCCATCGCCCTTCATGACTGCGATAAATTCAACACCCGGTTTCAGTCTTGATTTTATGTTGGCAATATTGCTCCTGAGCTTTGCCAGATCTATAACGGCAGCAGTTCTGCCGGCAAATGGTCGGTTGTTCATGGTTATTCTCCTTCTATAAAAATTCAAGAAACATTGTATCACATATGCATGTTAAAAAGAAGAGCATGAATTTGAAGGGGCAGCACCACTTTATAACAGTAAAGTGGTGCTGCCCCGAATATTTGTTGTCATTGAAAGCCGTGGAGGTTATAATATCGAAATATAAGAGAATTTATAAATGACTTGGAAGGTAGTATTGTTATGAGAAAAGAATATGTTATGGGTAACGGG
This sequence comes from Coprococcus sp. RTP21428st1_C9_RTP21428_210409, assembly GCF_040227395.1. Classification (NCBI taxonomy): domain Bacteria; kingdom Bacillati; phylum Bacillota; class Clostridia; order Lachnospirales; family Lachnospiraceae; genus Coprococcus; species Coprococcus sp. RTP21428st1_C9_RTP21428_210409. The sequence continues at coordinate 9,340 of NZ_JBEHVV010000047.1, read as the reverse complement.
GCCATAGCCCTCGGTGCACTTGCGGCGGGTCTGAACCTTGTGGCGGGATATCCGGGAACCCCGTCTTCGGAGATACTTGAGACAGTAGCAAAATACCCGCATGACAGAGTCCATGTGGAGTGGTCGGTAAATGAGAAAGCGGCTATGGAGGTTGCCGCCAGTGCATCATACAGTGGAGCGAGGACACTTGTGACCATGAAACAGGTGGGTCTCAATGTGGCATCGGATCCGCTTATGTCGCTGGCGTATGTCGGGATAAAGGGCGGAATGGTCATCGTGTCTGCGGACGATCCGGGACCGATATCGTCACAGACGGAGCAGGATACAAGGATGTTTGCAGACTTCTGCAGGATCCCGGTATTTGACCCGTCGACTCCTGAGGAGGCATATCAGATGATACAGGATGCATTTGACTACTCGGAGAAATACAAGACACCGGTTCTGTTCAGACCGACAACAAGAGTGTGCCATGCATACGCATCCATAGAGGTAAAAGACGAGTGGAAGGCAAAGGAATATGAGGGATTTGTAAAGGATTCAAAGAAATGGGTCATCTTCCCGAGATTGTCATTTGCCAACCATGCCATGATAGAGAAGAGAAATGTAGAGATCGGGGATGACTTTGGCGACTACTCCATGAACACGGTGGAGGGAAGCGGCAGCAAGGCGGTATTCGCATCGGGAATCAGCTACTGCTACGCAAAAGAGACACTTAAGAATGTGCCTGATGTGAAGCTGATCCGTATAGCGACCCCACATCCTTTCCCGGAGCAGTTTGTGAAGAATGCGCTGGACGGAGTGACGGAGGTCATGTGTCTTGAGGAGCTCAGCCCATACATAGAGAATCAGATATTACGCCTTGCGGGCAAATATCATATGGATATAAATGTCAGAGGAAAGCAGACCGGTGATGTGCCGACAAGCGGAGAGCTCAGCACAAACAAGGCTGCAAACATCCTGTGCGATTTTCTGGGACTTGAGAAGACTTCCCAGGTGGATGTGTCAGATGCACCGGCACTTCCTGTAAGGCCGCCTGTGCTGTGTGCGGGATGCCCTCACAGAGCGTCATTCTATGCGGTAAAGAAGGCGATGGCCGGCAGAAAGAGTTATTTCTGCGGAGATATCGGATGCTATACACTTGGAAATGCCATGCCGCTTGACATGGTGGATACCTGTCTGTGCATGGGAGCCGGAATCACTATGGCGCAGGGCTTCCACTGGGTGGATGAAGATGGCGTGTGCTTTGCATTTGTGGGAGATTCCACATTCTTCGCGTCTGGTATGACCGGCGTGGTAAATGCAGTGTACAATGATGCAAATATGATCCTGTGCGTGCTGGACAATTCGACCACAGCCATGACGGGACACCAGCCACATCCGGGAACAGGACGCAACATGATGGGCCAGTTCGTGGACAAGGTGAGTATACAGAAGGTTCTTGAAGGAATCGGAGTGAAGAAGATAGTCACTGTTGATCCGCTTGATCTTGAGGCGAGCGTGGCAGCAGTTAAGGAGTGTGCGGATATCAGAGGTGTCAAAGCGATCATTTTCAAGTCGCCATGTATAGCCATCACCAAGCCGTCTGGCAAGATGGAGATATCCGAAAAGTGTATACAGTGTAAGAAATGTATAAGAGAGATAGGCTGTCCTGCAATCATCCTGAAGGATGGCAAGGTGGCGATAGATGAAAGCCTGTGTACGGGATGCGGTCTGTGCTCACAGATCTGTCCGGTGGGTGCGATAGGAGGTGCTAGCAATGAATAAGGATATTCTGGTCTGCGGTGTAGGCGGACAGGGAACGGTTCTTGCGTCCAAGCTCATCGCATCGGCGTATATGGCAAAGGGTGAGACGGTACATTCGGCGGAGACCATAGGTATGGCACAGAGAGGCGGAAGTGTCACGAGCCATGTGAGGATCGGTGAGGCGTATTCGCCACTCATAGCCCAGGGCGGTGCTGACATTATACTTGCGTTTGAGCCTGCAGAGGCTGTGCGCAATCTGGCTTATCTGAAAAAGGGAGGAATCGTCATCACCAACAACGTCCCGGTGAAACCGGCGACTGACTCGCTCATGAATTCAGGCTACGAGGCACAGCCGATGCTTGACTACCTGAAGGACAAATGCGATTGCATAGTCATGGATGGCGCGGCGATAAGCCGTGAATTTGGTTCGGCAAAGTTCTACAACATAGCACTCCTCGGGGTTGCAGCAGCCAGCGGCAGACTGGGACTTGACGAGGCGGATATCATATCAGCCATTGAGAATGGAGTGAATCCGAAGTTTGTAGAGGTGAACAAGAAAGTATTTGAATATGCGATGAAGATGTAGTTGGCGATGGGCTGACAAAAGGGAAAAGGAGAGTAAAAATTATGAAGTTAAATGACACACAGCTCAGTCAGGTGGACGCTCAGATAAAGAGACTTGTAAAGACTGACAGCTATTATGGTAAGAAGTACAGAGAGCTTGGTATAACAGATGTGACAAGTCAGGAGGCATTTGAGGAGCTTCCGTTTTCAAGCAAGGATGACCTGAGAAATGCTTACCCGCTGGGAATACAGGCTGTTCCGGATGAGGAAGTGGTACGTATCCATTCATCTTCAGGAACAACAGGAAAGCCGGTCATCATACCTTACACAGCAAAGGATGTCGATGATTGGGCAATCATGTTCGCAAGATGCTACGAGACAGCCGGAGTGACAAAGAAAGACCGAGTACATATCACTCCGGGATATGGTCTGTGGACAGCCGGAATAGGATTTCAGGCAGGCGCGGAGAAGCTTGGTGCCATGGTGATTCCTATGGGCCCTGGAAATACTGACAAACAGTTACAGATGATGATCGATCTTGAAAGTACAGTTCTCACAGCAACATCATCATACGCACTTCTTCTTGCCGAAGAGATAGATAAGAGAGGGCTTAAGGATAAGATACATTTGAAGAAGGGCGTATTTGGCTCAGAGCGCTGGAGTGAGAAGAAGAGAAAGTATATAAAAGAGAAGCTTGGAATAGAGCTGTATGATATATATGGACTTACAGAGATCTATGGACCTGGTATCGGAATAAGCTGCGATGCCCAGAATGGAATGCACTATTGGGATGATTATGTTTATATAGAGATAATAGATCCGAAGACCGGAAAGACTCTCCCTGACGGAGAGGAGGGAGAGATCGTTATCACTACTCTGGTGAAGGAGGGAGCTCCGCTCATCCGTTTCAGGACACACGATATATCAAGGATCATTCCGGGTGAGTGTCCATGCGGAAGAAAGCATCCTAGATTGGATATCATCAAGGGCAGAAGTGACGATATGTTCAAGGTACACGGCGTAAATATGTTCCCAAGCCAGGTTGAGGAGCTGCTTGCACTTGTGGATGGAGTCCCAAGCGAGTACACCATAAATATAGCCCATGATGAGCCTGCCAATAAGGATATCATGCTGGTTACAGTTGAGGCCGAGGGACGTGTAGATTTCGAGCAGACAGGACGTCAGATCAGAGATCTGTTCAAGTCAAGGATCGGAGTTACACCGAAGATCACAGTTGTCCCTGTTGGAACGCTGCCTAGAAGTGAGAAGAAGACACAGCGTGTCATCGACCATCGTGAGCAGTAATATTTTTAGAAGGGATATTTTGTTTATGAATTCAATTAATATAGCAGCTTGTATAGTTGCGTTTTTACTTGGGGTGGTGCTTTTCACTCTGGCGAATGAGATCATACTCAAGCTGCCGAACAATGAGAATATTTTTAAGGGAAAGCCGAAGAGTTTTGAGAAGTTTTCTCCGAGATGCCTGTTCATACAGATACTTGGTGGAGTGTTCGGAGTGCTGATGGTGTGGCAGTTTGATGTGAGCCTTGAGGCGGTCACGGTATTCCTGTTCTTTGCACTGCTGACTATCATCACATTCATAGACGCGGACACCATGGAGATACCATTTGTGCTGAATGTATGCATACTGGTGCTTGGAGTTATATCCATATTCACAAGAGGAGGCTTTTCTCTGACAGGCGGTGATCTCTCACTTGTGAGCAGGCTCATAGGAATGATATGTGTGAGTCTTCCACTGTTCCTGATAGTGCTGGTCATTCCGGATGGATTTGGCGGTGGAGATATCAAGCTCATGTTTGCCGCAGGATTCTTCCTTGGCTGGAAGGCTACGGTCATAGCGTTCTTCATCGGACTTATCATAGGTGGATGCCAGGGCGTGATACTTCTTGCAAGGCGAAAGAAGGGCAAGGACGATCATTTCGCATTTGGCCCGGCGCTCAGCGTAGGACTGATGATCGCGACATTTGTGGGATCACAGATGATGAACAGTTATATCAATATGATCAAGGCGTCATTCTATGCGTAGAGTGATGAATCCATGAAAAAGAAATAGTGCTGATGTATAAGTGATAAAAAACTTATACATCAGCACTATTTTTTATGATAGTATTCAAATGTAATTGCCTATTGTATATTTTCCATGTGAGGGATATACTGTAAAGAGCGTGCAATTTAACGCGTTAAAGCTTTTAATTGAGAAAGAAGAGCAATTATTAAGAGAGGTTAGGAGTTACGGTTATGCCAATCACAGATTACTTAGAGAGAAATGCCAGAGAATACGGAAATGATGTCGCTCTGGTAGAGATAAATCCTGATGTGCAGGAGACGAGAAGGGTTACATGGAGAGAGTATGAGCTCATAGAGTCGAATCCTACATGCCAGTACAGAAGAGAGATCACATGGAGCGTGTTCAATGAGAAGGCAAACAGATTTGCTAATCTTCTGGTGTCACGTGGAATCCAGAAGGGAGACAAGGTAGGTATCCTCATGATGAACTGCCTTGAGTGGCTTCCAATATATTTCGGAGTGTTGAAGACGGGAGCTATAGTGGTTCCGTTCAACTTCAGATACGATGCGGAGGAGATTAAATACTGTGTAGAGCTTGCGGATGTCGACGTGCTTGTATTTGGCCCTGAGTTCATCGGACGTATAGAGGCTGTCGTTGACGAGATAGCTGAGAAGAGAATCCTCTTCTATGTGGGAGGCAACTGTCCTACATTTGCGGAGGACTATGACAAGCTGACATCCAACTGCTCAAGTGTATTCGAGAAGAGAGACATCAAGGACAGTGATGATGCGGCTATATATTTCTCATCTGGAACAACAGGATTCCCAAAGGCTATCCTGCACAACCATGAGAGCCTGATGCATGCGGCAAAGGTCGAGAATGTACATCACGGACAGACAAAGGATGATGTATTCCTGTGTATTCCTCCTCTGTACCACACAGGTGCCAAGATGCACTGGTTTGGAAGCCTGATAGTGGGCGGCAAAGCCGTTCTGCTCAAGGGCGTAAGTGCTAAGACCATACTTCAGACGGTAAGCGATGAGAAGTGTACTATAGTATGGCTTCTTGTGCCATGGGCTCAGGATATACTGCTTGCAATAGAGAACGGCGATGTACATCTGGAGGATTATGAGCTGTCACAGTGGAGACTGATGCACATCGGAGCACAGCCTGTACCACAGAGTCTTATAAAGAAATGGAAAGAGATATTCCCTAACCATCAGTACGACACGAACTATGGACTTTCAGAGTCCATCGGACCGGGCGCTGTACATCTGGGAGTAGAGAACATACATAAGGTCGGAGCCATCGGTGTGCCGGGTTATGGCTGGCAGGCAAAGATCGTGAATGAGGACGGAACAGAGGTTGAGCAGGGCGCAGTCGGTGAGCTTATCCTCAAGGGACCTGGTGTCATGACCTGCTACTACAAGAATCCAAAGGCGACAGAGGAGTGCCTGAAGGATGGCTGGCTGTACACAGGAGATATGGCTATGCAGGACGAAGATGGATTTATTTATCTTGTAGATAGAAAGAAAGATGTTATAATCAGTGGTGGAGAGAATATCTACCCTGTACAGATAGAGAACTTCCTCAGCAAATACGAGAAGATCAAGGACGTTGCAGTCATCGGTATCGCAGATGCCCGTCTCGGAGAGATCACAGCGGCCATCATAGAGGTAAAGGATGGCATGACCTGCACAGAGGAGGAGATCAACGAGTTCTGTAAAGAACTTCCAAGATACAAGAGACCAAGGAAGATCATATTTGAGCACGTTCCGAGAAATGCTACAGGTAAGATAGAAAAGCCACTTCTCCGTAAGATGCACAAGAGTGAGAACCTTGTCGCAGCGGAGAACAACGCATAGTATGCAGGATACTTGCCATAATACAGCACAGAAAGGACAAAAAAAGATGAAGACACCATTTATTACAAAGGCAAAGGCAGAGGAGATCATCAGGGAGATCCCTACACCGTTTCACATTTACGATGAAGAAGGAATCAGAGAGAATGCGCGAAAGCTTTATAAGGCGTTTTCATGGAATAAAGGATTCAAGGAGTATTTCGCTGTAAAGGCTACTCCGAACCCAACGATACTCAAGATCCTCAAGGAAGAGGGCTGCGGAACAGACTGTTCATCACTGACAGAGCTTATGATGTCAGACAAGATGGGATTTAAGGGCGATGAGATCATGTTCTCGTCCAATGACACCCCTGCCGAAGAATTCGTGCTTGCAAAGAAGCTGAACGCAACCATCAATCTTGACGATTTCACACACATTGATTTCCTGGAGAAGGCAGCAGGAATTCCAGAGAAGATCTGCTGCAGATTCAATCCGGGTGGAAAGTTCTCTATATCAACAACCATCATGGACAACCCTGGTGATGCAAAGTATGGTATGACAAAGGATCAGATCATCGAGGCATACAAGATCCTCAAGGCAAAGGGCGTGAAGAGATTTGGAATGCATGCATTCCTTGCCAGCAATACAGTGACAAATGAATACTATCCAACACTTGCAAAGATTCTGTTTGAGACAGCAGTTGAGATCAAGGAGAAGACCGGAGTGAAGCTTGACTTCATCAACCTGTCAGGCGGAGTTGGAATCCCATATACACCGGACAAAGAGCCAAATGACATCATGGTCATCGGCGAGGGTGTCAGAAAGGTATATGAGGAAGTGCTTGTACCGGCAGGCATGGGTGATGTAGCTATCTTCACAGAGCTCGGACGTTTCATGCTGGCACCTTACGGACACCTGGTTACAACAGCCATTCATGAGAAGCACACACACAAGGAGTACATCGGAGTGGACGCATGTGCAGTCAACCTCATGAGACCGGCCATGTACGGTGCATACCATCATATCACAGTTCTCGGCAAGGAGAATGAGCCATGCGATCACAAGTATGATGTGACAGGCTCGTTGTGCGAGAACAATGATAAGTTCGCTATAGACAGAATGCTTCCAAAGATCGACATGGGAGATATCCTTGTCATCCACGACACAGGAGCACACGGCTTTGCCATGGGCTACAACTACAACGGCAAGCTGAAGTCAGCAGAGGTTCTGCTCAGACCGGACGGCTCATTTAAGCTTATCCGCCGTGCAGAGACACCTGAGGATTACTTCGCAACCATCAAGGATTTCTGGAATGTAGAGCTGTAACAGGCAGACCATAGATAAGCATAGAAAACCGGCAGTATATGAGTTGAAGTCCAACTGTATACTGCCGGTTTTCTATGTGCATGAGCTGCGTTACACTGTCACCTCGAAGCAAATATAATTCTGTCCGGATATGGTTCGGTTATCCAGACATATCTTTCCCTCATATTCATCCACAAGCTTTTTCATGTTCGGAAGACCATATCCGTGATGCTGCTTGTCGGTGGTCTTGGTTGTGTAGCCGTAGGTAAACATATTTCTTCTAAGATCAGAGCTCAACACAGGACCTTTGTTCATGGTGCTTATGATGATCTGGTTCTGACTGCTGTCAAGAGACAGGGTGGCAGATCCCGGAGCATCTACAGCCTCCAGAGCATTGTCTATTAATATTCCAAGTATACGTATAATCTCATATTCGGGCATACAGCTTTTCAACGTATGCTGTCTGACTATCACATTCAGAGTCTTTCCGTTCTTTTCGGCATTGATCATCTTGCTATATATAAAACCGGCGACAACAGACAGATTGATGCGAAGCAGCTCAGACTCACGGTATTCAGATACCATATTGTCCGAATAGTTTATCAGGGCATTTTTCAGAGACTCATAATCCCTATAGGTGTATGGAAGCATTCTGACTGCCGTCAGATGGTTATCAAAGTCGTGCTGTTTGCTTCGCAGATCCTTTATCAGATCAGCCATCATAGGCTGATAGGTTTTAAAGCATTCCAGGTCGTGCTGCTGCTTTCCTATGGTTCGCTGCTGTCCCAGAATGATGATATCCGAGAGAATGACCACAACCGCAAAGCATGATATCACAGGTATATACACCGAGGTGTCGATGGTACTGAATTTGTACAGCCCGGTCTCGATCATAAACACAACGTACAAATGAATAGACAGGAATTTGATAATTCCACTGCCGCCCATGAAGGTTTGGAACACATGGTTCATAGGCGCATATCTGCACAGAGCCACTGAAATCAGAAATGAAAATACAGCACAGGAAATGGACAAGTATGTCTCATTGTTCGCACCCAGACGTGTCATACCCATGATGATAATGTCCTCAAGAAAAGCCGCATACAGATATTCAAGAATATACGCCATCAATACATAAAAATATCTGGTCTTCATAATATACAACAGCATGAGATAGGATAGCAGGCATAATGCCAGCCATCCAAATGCATTTGGGAAAATTAAGGATACCGTATTCCCGAGTATAAGGTAAGCAGCCGTTCCGATAATTGGGTGGCGCATATCCCGGAATTTTCTTCCGATGAGGGCAGATATAAAAATAACATCCTTCATTGTTTCCAATGTAAAGCATAGGAGATCAATTATAGAATTCGGCATTTCAAATACTCCTTATCATTGCTAAGCCTGTTCAACGTGTTTGTGCGCAGTTGTGGAAGCCTTAAGTCTGTGACCAAACTCTGTGGCATATTTGCGGCCAACCGGTATCCATTGATAGTCCGGTGTGTCAAGCGATACCATGGCGGTAACCTTGTCGTAGGTATCCACATGATGAAGGTTTACGATAAAGCTCTTGTGGCAGCGCGCAAAATACGATGGAAGAGAGTCCGCAAATACAGAGAGTCGTGTTCCTGTGGATATAAATAGTCCGGTGGTTGTGTGGACATGCATGTTTCGCAGCTCGGATTTAATGTATAGTATATTGTCTGGTCTGATCCTGGCAAGTACACCATCTCTGTCGGTAAGCTCTATTGGTTCCTCCCTGATCAGAGAAAGGTTCAGAAGCTTGGAGACAGATTCTATCAGATCCTGCTGTGAGTAGGGCTTGACCAGATAATCGTAGCAGTTGGTCTTGTGGAT
>NZ_JBEHVV010000046.1:0-22318 GCF_040227395.1 Coprococcus sp. RTP21428st1_C9_RTP21428_210409 | reverse complement strand
ACCTGTACAATACAGGATAGCATCCATGTGTTCAGCCTAGTTCATAAATATGTGTCCAGGATTCTGGGTACATATCATTTAGACGGTGTGGAGTTTTATTTTGCCTTTTTATAATTGCTTTTGCAGATCTTATGCAGATCAGTCGTGGCTGTTTACGAGATCCTCTATCATGTTGATGATGATTCCCGTTGAGTCGGTCAGGTTGCTGGACTCCATAGCCTGGATATATTTCTCTTTGTTGTTGTACACTTCATTTATTCCGGCGAACAGGGAATCTGTGTTCAGCTCTTCCTCCTGGATCACATAGCTGTATCCGCTCTTCTCAAATGACTGGGCGTTGAGAATCTGATCACCTCTTGATGCAGCCTTTGACAGAGGAATGAGGATGTTCGGTTTTCTGAGTGCGAGAAGCTCACAGATGGCATTGGCTCCTGCACGTGAGATGATGATATCGCACAGTGCAAGCATGCTTGCAAGTTCCTTCTTTACATATTCGTACTGAACATAGCCCTTCTTATCCTTGAGGGATTCATCCAGATTGTCCTTGCCGCACAGGTGGATGACGTTGAAGGTCTCCAGAAGACGGTCGATATTGTCTCTTATTGCGTTGTTGATTATGACGCTTCCTGAACTTCCGCCCACGATAAGGAGAACAGGCTTGTTGTCAGTGAAACCGCAGTAGTTATATGCAAATGCGGAATCGCCGCGGAAAAGTTCCTCTCTGATAGGGGTTCCGGTTACGACTGCCTTGCCCTCAGGGAAGAGATCCTTTGTCTCAGGGAAGTTACAGCATACCTTTGTCGCCTTTGGAAGGGCGAGCTTATTTGCAAGGCCGGGAGTCATATCTGATTCGTGTATCACCACAGGGATACCTGCTGAGTGTGCGGCAAATACCACAGGGACTGTGACAAATCCTCCCTTTGAGAATACTACATCAGGCTTGAGCTCTTTCATGAGCTTCTTTGCTTCAGATATTCCTTTAAGTACCTTGAACGGATCTGAGAAGTTCTTCATTGAGAAGTATCTTCTGAGCTTTCCTGAAGCTATGCCGTGATAAGGGATGCCCATATCTTCTATAAGCTTTTTCTCCATGCCGTCATATGAACCGATGTACTGGATGTCATATCCGTGCTTCTTCAGCTCCGGCATAAGTGCCATGTTTGGTGTGACATGACCTGCTGTACCGCCGCCTGTCAATATAATTCTCTTCATAATGATTGTTAATCCTCCTGTTACTGTGCTGAAGCCAGATACTGCTTGAGTGCCTGAGCCAGTTGATCCGGGCATGAAGTCGGCTTGAAACCGCAGGTTGTGCCCTCGAGTCTGGCGATGACGTCCTCTGGCTTCATGCCTTCTACGAGAGCTCCGATACCCTTGAGGTTACCATTGCATCCTCCGGTGAACTTTACATCATGCAGCCTGCCATCGATGACGTCAAAGTTGATCTCGACAGAGCAGGTTCCTTTAGTCTTATAAACCATAACAATACCTCTTTTCTATTGTACTTAACCAATCATTTTAATATTCGCTGATACATTCTAAGATGTATGTATCCTGCTTTTTTCATCTTGAAGTATATCAAAAGAGCATGCAAAAGACAAACATTTGTCGAGCGAAAATAATTGTATACCCCGGAATGTCGCTCATATAATACTACCATCCGGACCGGCCAAACGGATGTGGGGTTAAGCCCTGACAGGATATGATCGAATAATTGAAAAGAGAGGGAAAACTATGTTTGAAATTTTGTTGAATCAGAATGTGTGTATGTATGTGATGATAGTGTGTGGGTGTATAGGGCTGACAGGACGGGCTGTGATGAGCAGTTATCTTGCAAGACTGGCAAAGGCGGCTGAGCGCATGGGAACGACGCGGAAAAAACAATTGATGGAGATGCGCAGGCGGTATGAGGATATAACATCGCTGGATGTGAACATACATGACACTGCCGCATTTGTGGACAAGTACATAGACAGGCTGAAGATAGGTTTTATACCGATAAATGTGTGGAATGGATTTGTGAAAAATATGGGAGTGGCCGCAGCTGGGACAGGCATATTTGCAGCGGCGTATCAATATTATGTAGTAGGCGATGGCGTGGAGACATTGAAGATGCTGGGGTGTGGACTGGCAGCTTGCATAGTGCTGGTGGCTGCTCATAACCAGTGGAATTGTGAATGGCATATGAGGACTCTGCGTGACAGCGCCAGAAATTATCTGGGCAACAGCCTGGCAAACAGATTGAAAAAGGAAGAAGAGAAACAGACAACGAAGCAGGATACTGTTGAGGCCATGGCAGCATGCAGTGAGACAGATGAAAATGACAGGATAAAAAGAAAGGCGAAGCCTGCGCGGAAAGCACAGCGGAGTGATAAGTCAGATTATGATGCTCTGCTTGACGGAATAATGAAGAAAATGCTTGCGGACGGATAGCAGGGGTGTTGATGAGCAGGTGCGTGGCAGATGAAATGCAGGTGAAAGCTGCCTGCAGAAGCCAATAAATTCAGGATGGTAGATAGTGAGAAAGCTGTACTTGATAGCAGGACTGTATGCTGCCTGCGTGATCGGAGCCGTGCTCAGCGGATGCTCCATATATGACAAGGAGGATCTGTCCAAGATGGTGGCGACTCCGGGGGACGCAGAGTGTCAGGCAGACGGTGCGAAGAATGGGGAAGGTGATGCGGAAGGAAAAGAAAAATCGGGAGACAAGACGGAAGATGCGGAGAGTAACACGGACACAGACGGGGAGAGTCAGGGTGAGGATATGACCAGACTCAGGGATTACAGCCAGATATCGACAAAGAAATATTCATGGTACATAGTGCGGGACAAAAATCATGGAATGAGTGGCTGTGACAACAGCTTTCCGCTGGAGCAGTACGATGCGTTCTACGTGGACAGAGTGTGTGCTGAGAAGAATGAAAAGGTGATGTATCTGACATTTGACTGTGGGTACGAGAACGGATATACAGAGCAGATGCTGGATGTGCTCAAAAAGCACAATGCAAAGGGCTGCTTCTTCGTGACGATGACTTACATAAGGGACAATCCGGATATAGTAAAGAGGATGAAGGAGGAGGGACATCAGGTGGGAAACCACACGGTGCATCATCCGTGCATGCCGGAGAAGAGTGTGGAGGAGCAGAAAAGTGAGTTAAAGGAGTGCTCAGACTTTATGAGGAATGAAACTGGGTATGAAATGGATATGTATTTCAGACCGCCGAGCGGTGAGTACAGTGAACAGGTTCTGCAGCTGGCTAAGGATATGGGGTATAAGACCATATTCTGGAGTATGGCTTACCTTGATTATGATGTGAACAATCAGCCGGGGACGGACTATGTCATTGATCATTTTGCGAAATATCATCATCCGGGAGCCATTCCTCTCATACACAATGTGTCGTCGTCCAATGCGCAGGCACTTGATACGGTTCTCACAAACCTGGAGAAGGAGGGATATGAGTTCAGGTCTTTGAATGAGATGAAAATTGAATAGTAGTATCAGAAACAGAAGCTCTCTGTGCGGATCATGCCGATCCGAACGGAGAGCTTTTGTGTATTGGCAGTGCGATCTGTGTGATATAAGCATCTTTATTTGCTCCGTGGGTTGGAGGACCCTCCATAAATGAATTGCGAAAATAACCACAAGTAGCAAGATTGTTTTCTTTTGCATAGTCCAATAGTTTCTTCTGGACAGTGTCGAAATTTTCATATGGACCACGGTGGTATATACAGATAGCTGCAGTCTGTGGAAGTTTTTTTATGTGTTCGTCATTGGTGTCAGGATTTGCTGCGACAGGTATGACATATCTTCCTTCGGATGTTGATTCGACAAAAACCTCTGTACACATTTTGCCTGTGGTGTCCAGTTGATATTTTTTTGTTGCCTCGATAAAGGTCTTGCGCAGATCTTCAGTTTTTCTGGCCAGATCAGAGTCTTTGAACTCCTGACAAAATGCAGTGAATGAGGGAAGAGTGATAAAACGGATCTCCGGTTCTGATGTCTGGGACTGACGCAGCTGAAGCTGGGCTATGCACAGATCCAGCTGGGAACGGAGCGTAGTCATACGTTCAATGACATCCTCAAGCTTTTCGGTATTATTGAAGTACTTGTTAATCTCGGATAGCGATAATCCTAGTCCCTGAAGAACTTTTATAATTCGTATATGTACGATGTTATCGGCAGAGTAGTAGCGGAAACCGCTACTCTCATTTTTGTATGCGGGTGTCAGAAGCCCCAGGTCTTCGTAGTTTAACAGCATTCTTCTTGTCACTCCAAGCATTTTGGTGACTTCGCCAATTTGATATAGATTTTTATTTGCGTGATTCATATGATTCCTCTCCCCTTAAAAATAGACAAAAAAAATTGTAAATATTGCATAAATACCGCAAAAATATTGTTGACTTGAACATTGATGTACGAATTATAATTATCATAAATTGTTAAAGGGAAAGAGTCAAGAATTAACAGGAGGTAGTGGTTGCAGAGAGAAAACATTAACGGACACACGAAAAAGAGGTTTTATTGAGAAAGAGAGGGAAGTGTATGAAAGAAAGAATTCTATGCAGAAAAGTTATGGCATGGCTCATGACAGCTTTCATGGTCATAACGTGTTTGATTTCGATAGGTGGTAAGAATACTGCCTACGCAGCGGCTATGGAGAATATCAAGGTAACAGACGTGGATATAAGCACAGATGGACATATGAGAGGTCTCAAGTGGGGGTGGACAACCAGCGGTTATGCCAGCGCGAGCTGCAAGCTTGGCATTCAGTCTGAGAAGTTCACGACTGGAGATCTCACAAACTTTGGTGATTATCTGAGCAGCCATAGGTACAGTGGATGGGCGAGTGCCGAGTCACCTGAAGGCTGCGGATTTAAAGGCTGGATAACAGAGAACTCGTTCTCAAGGAGTTCAGGTACATATGACAGAACGGATACCATTTCCGGAGAGGGAATAGATATGGGTACCACCGGTGTGTATTATCTGTATACGTGGACATATTATAATGGTTATGTATTCCCTGATATTTACATAGGAAGTATTGATCTGAATGCTGGCAAGATCGTGGACGCCAGCGGCAATGAAATAACATTTCAGATCGGTGGCTTTTCAGGCGGAGGCAATACAGATCCTTCGGAGGAAGAAGTTGTATTCATGAACAATGGATATCCATATGGCAAGAATATGACGAATAGTTCAATCACTCTCGTTATGGACGTGACAGGGGAAGCTGCAACATATCAGTGGCAGAGCGCAACCAGTAAGCGTGGACCATTTACAGATATTGAAGGTGCAAATGGAAGTACATATACGTTCACCCCGACTCATGGATACTGGTACAGGTGCGTGGTGGATGGTACAGCCAGCAGAGCGGTAAAGGCAGTTATCCCTACCAGTGACAATGGAAATACGTGGACAAAGCCAAATACTTGCTGGTATATAAGCAATGGAGTTATGGCTTACATGGCCAATGACAAAGGGGTTGATATTGTTGGCTTGTATACCAAGGACGGAAAGAACTATATGCTTGGAACAAGCTACGACAAAGTATGGAGATTGTACAGCAGAAGCGATTCAGAGCCTTCAGCAGAAACGGCTACATCACAAGTATCTGTGGCTTCGCTTGCAGCTCTAAGATTGTCGTTTGATCCTATGAATACTCACGATCTGATTTTTGATGCTGAACTTGGTGAGGGACAGCATTCATTTGCAATAGGAGCGGATGCGAACATTGGAAATAGTATTACAAGCTCTGACAGTGCAGATGAAGCGGTGCTTGCTGCCACTGTCAAGAATGGTGAATTACAGCAGATAGCGATGATGGGAGTTGCTAAAGCGGCGGATGCGGCAGATGATACTCCATCATTTGTTCTTGCCCCTATAACACAGGCAAGTTATTACTGGATCGGGGACTATGATTCCAGAAGAATATTTGAGTACAATACAGGTTCATCAAGCTACATAAAGGAAACTGCTGAAATAAATGGTCAGAATGCTGCATCCCTGGTTGAAGGAATAGATTCGGGATTGACAATGTCATGGACAAATGTTGAAGATGGCGGACATATAGGTTTCAAATTCAGCGTTGGAGCGGTGGCTGATGTAGGAGCAGTTACAGGACAGGTTGATTATATAACAGAAAATCTGACAGATCTTGATGGCGATACTTCATATATCATCACTGTCGATGGCGAGTCATATGAAATTGTGAGTGATATGTATGGTGATATAGCTCTTGAGGGAACAGATGATAACGACGTATCATATAGTTTGTTTGGTAAAAATATAAGTATCAGCAAGAAGGACAGTCAGGATACACCTGCTGATATAACTGTTGCAGCAAGACCGGAGGCGCCATCTGCACCGAAGACTCTTGCAGACATACAGAATCCAACACCAGCTGATATGGAAAGTGCTGCAGACGGCGAAGGCATTGAGATAGTAAGCGTGACTGGCGATTCTGTGACAGTAAGCCCGCTTGGCGGACAGCAGTATCAGTATTCGATGGATGGAGCGACATGGACAGTTCTCGATGATCTGAATGTGTCAGATAATTATGTTATCTCAGGACTTGAAGAGAATCAGAGGGTATATGTTCGCACAAGATACGTGGCTAATACGACAAAACCAGCTTCATTGTGGTCAGATGCCAAGGCAGTCTCACGTGATCTGATCGCCGGAGTAACTGCGGAAGATACAACCTGCACTTACGATGGATTGATACATAGCCCATCTGTTACAATTGCAGATGGCCTGGATGGAGCTTCTATCAGTTATTCATTGGCAGCAGATGAGCCGTACACACAGACGGTTCCAGAACTTAAAAATGCCGGAACATATAAGGTGTATTACCTTGTTACAGCAGATGAGTGTTCACCGGTATTTGGCGATGTGACTGTGACTATCGAAAAGAAAACGATCACAGCGGATAAGGTAATTGTTGATGAAAATGCATATATACAGGGAATCCAGTTCTCAGGATTGCTGGATGGAGATGAACTTGTATATGACGAGGATTATACTGTAGTACTGTGGGACGTTACATCTGGAATAGAGACGGTTGTAACTACATACAGATTTGGGCTTGCAACTACGGGAAATGCAGCCAATTACATGCTTCAGAACAAGTCATGGGATATGGTTCATTATCATGACTGGACGTATGAGATAAAAGAAGGCCACAGTAACAAGATAATTGCATATTGCAATGAAACTGAGAATCCGGCACACTGCGCATATCAGGGCAGAAACGAGGCGGTCAGCTGTACTGTGACAGCAGAAAGCAGAGCGTATGACGGCACAGAATATGCAGGTGCAGTTGTTAATAACTGGATAACAGAGAAGACCGGAGATGCAGCTGTTACATATTATGAGGGAACAGGTGACACCGATTATCCGGAAAATGAGAATGCGCCGGTAAATGCAGGTACTTATAAGTTTGTTGTGAAGATAGCTGATGTTACGGCATATGCAGAATTTGAAATACAGAGACTTGACCAGAATATTGAATTTGATGTATGCAATTACACATTTGGCGACAGTGTAGAGGCTCCAGAGGTTACAGGAGCACAAGAGGATCCTGTTATAGAGTATTACTACACAACAGAGAACAGCAACACGGATGGAACATTGTGGGAGAACTCCAGATCGGCAGATCCGGGCACATATTATATGTATGCCAAGGTTTGTGCTACAACCAATTACAATGAGTATGTAACACAACCGGTTCAGTTCACAGTTGCAAAGAGAGAAGCTCCGACAGACATAACAGCGGCAGATATTGTAAAGACATATGACGGCAAGGCATATGGAATAACAGTTACAGGTGATATTCCAGAGGATGCGGTTGTGACGTATGGAACTTCTGAGGATGCATGCGATAAGACTGTAAGTCCGAAGTACAGTCAGGCTTCAGATGAACCATACACTGTATATTATAAGGTTGCAGCAAGGGGATATGACACGATATCCGGACATGCAACTATCACCATCAACAGAAGACCACTTGCTGTATCGGGAATCAAAGCTACATCAAAGGCTTACGATGGACAGACAGAGGCAAAGCTTGACTATTCAGGCGTTGTTCTGAATGGTAAGGTCAGCGCAGATGTGATTGCAGTTACAGCTACAGGAACATTTGACAGTGCAGATGTGGGAACAGGCAAAACTGTAAGCATCACAGATATAAAGATCAGCGGAAAGACCGCTTCAAACTATGTACTTACAGAAGATGCCCAGCAGCAGACAGCAAAGGCAGATATCACTCCTGCGGGAACAACTCTTACTGTAGAAAAGGTTGGAGCTAAGACATATGGAGGTGCAAAGTTTGCCCTCAATGTGAAGTGTAGTAGAAATGACAAGAAAACATTTACAAGCAGCAATACAAAGGTTGTCAAGGTGGATGGCACAGGCAAGGTAACTATAGTTGGTGCAGGCAAGGCGGTTGTGACAGTATCCGTTGCGGCAAATCAGAACTATAAGGCAGCAGCTACAAAGGTTGCGATCACGGTAAACAAAAAAGCCATCAGATTAACTGCAAATGACGCATCTAAGTATGAAGGCAAGGCGGATCCGAAGTTTACATTTACAGCGGAGGGACTTGTTGGCAAGGATAAGCTTACAGGAATTGTTCTCAAGAGAGCTGCTGGTGAGAAGTCCGGAACATACACGATCACAGCAAGCCAGAAGAAGGGTGCAAATCCAAACTACAATATAACATTTGCCATTGGCCGTCTTGTTATAAAGAAATCTCCAAATGTTGAACCTAGTGGAACAGAACTCTATAAGAAGACACTTCCGTTCTTCCTTATGAAAGGAAAGGGAACAGGAACAAGAATAGATCTGACATGGGATAAGGTCAAAGGTGCAACAGGATATGATGTATACTGGTCATATTGTAATGGAAAGAACAACTTCAATAAGCTTGCTAATGTACCGAAGTCCCAGAAATATGCCGATAAGAACCTCAATAATAAGAGAGAATACAAGTATTTTACAGTCGCATACAAGATGTCGGGTGGCAAGAAGGTATATCTCGGCAGGACAAATACAGTCCATGTTGCAATGCCCCAAGCATCAAAGACAAATGTCCTGAAAGTTACTGTGAACAAGACCAAGGTTAACCTTGCAAAAGGTAAAACATTTAAGATCACCAAGAAGGTTAAGCTTGAGAATCCAAAGAAGAAGGCGTTAAACCATCTTACGAAGAAGGAAAGGTTCATAACATCCAATGCAAAGGTGGCAACTGTTTCATCTGCAGGAGTTATAAAGGCAGTGCGTAAGGGCACATGTACGGTTTATGTAATGTCTGAAAATGGTGTTTGTGCAAAGATCAAAGTGACGGTTAAGTAGTGCTTTAGACATGGTTATAATTGAAAACTCCTCCAAACCGGTTGTGGCTTTGGGGGAGTTTTTTGAGATTAATAGTTGATTATGGTATACCTATTTGCTAAAATTGATTCAATGTGAAAAATTTAATACAAGTAAGGAGAGAAAACAAATGGCACAGACAGTAAGTTTCGATTTTAAGAATGCAAAAGCCATGGCTACAGACGCTGATATCGCAGCAATCAAGGATCAGGTAGTAGCTGCAAAGGCAACACTTGTAAACAAGACCGGTGAGGGAAATGATTTCCTTGGATGGATCGACCTTCCAGTAGACTATGACAAGGAAGAGTTTGCGAGAATCAAGAAGGCAGCAGCTAAGATCCAGGCAGATTCAGACGTGCTTGTAGTAATCGGTATCGGTGGTTCTTACCTGGGTGCAAGAGCAGCCATCGAAGCTTTAAGACACAGCTTTTATAATTCAGTTGACAAGTCAATCCGTAAGACTCCTGAGATCTACTATGCAGGATCAAATATCAGCAGCACATACATGGCTCATCTGCTTCAGGTGATCGGTGACAGAGATTTCTCTATCAACATCATCTCCAAGTCGGGTACAACAACAGAGCCTGGTATCGCTTCAAGAATCTTCAAGAAGAAGCTTGTTGAGAAGTATGGCAAGGAGGGCGCAGCAAAGAGAATCTACGCCACAACGGACAAGGCAAAGGGAGCTCTCAAGACACTTGCAACAGAGGAAGGCTATGAGACATTTGTAGTTCCTGATGATGTAGGAGGACGTTTCTCAGTTCTCACAGCAGTTGGTCTTCTGCCAATAGCAGTAAGCGGTGCTGATATAGATAAGCTTATGGAAGGCGCAGCTTCAGCAAGAAAGGATTGTCTTGCACAGGACTTCGACGATTCAGATGCTATGAAGTACGCAGCAGTAAGAAATGTACTGTACAACAAGGGTAAGTCAATCGAGATCCTTGCTAACTTTGAGCCGGCACTTCACTATGTATCAGAGTGGTGGAAGCAGCTCTACGGCGAGAGCGAGGGTAAGGATGGCAAGGGACTCTTCCCAACAGCCACAGACTTTACAACAGACCTTCATTCACTTGGACAGTTCATCCAGCAGGGTTCACAGAACCACTTTGAGACAGTGATCAATGTTGTTAATCCAACATGTGAGATCGTTATGGAGGCTGAGGACTCAGATCTTGACGGACTTAACTATCTTGCAGGCAAGACAGTTGATTTCGCCAACAAGAGTGCTATGAACGGAACTATCCTTGCACACGCAGATGGTGGAATTCCTATCATCCAGATCAACATCGATAAGATTGATGAGTTCACTCTCGGTGAGCTATTCTACACATTTGAGTTTGCATGTGGTGTGAGTGGATACACACTTGGTGTAAATCCATTCAATCAGCCAGGTGTTGAGAGCTACAAGAAGAACATGTTCGCTCTTCTCGGCAAGCCGGGCAACGAGGAGCTTGGCAAGGAGCTTCTTGCAAGAATCAACGGTTAATAGATCTTTACAGATTAATATATAAGAGATGCAGGTGTGTTTTGCCACACCTGCATTTTTTTGCAATTCTATATTTCTTGTAATCAGAATCGCACAATGTTATACTTATGAAGTGTATAGGCTCAGAATTGAGCCTGATCATTTGCATTGTGAATGGAAGGATAAGAAGGGCAGTGACATATGAATGAAAAGAGAGATGTAGAGGGGCTGTACAACCGATATAGACAGGTTCCATTGTATCTGATAGGAATGTTCTGTCTGATGACAGTGTTCATGTATTTTGTCGGAATAGGAGCCGGCGTTATAGCCACCATTTTTACGGCAGTATACGGAGCGGTGAGCATTGTTGTTTTCCTGAGGATGAATGCTTTGTCCCGCGACAGATATGTGGAATTTGCCATGGAGCACGGCAAGATGCAGAAGGAGCTCATAAAGGAGTTTCCGGTTCCGTACGCATTGCTTGACGAGGATGGAAAAGTTGTGTGGGTGAACGACGAGTTCTCAGGTATAACGGAGACCAGTAAGAGAAAGCTCATGAAGCTGAATATAGTTCAGGTATTTGAGGAGGTTACCGAGGAGAGTCTTCCTTATCAGGAGGATGTCACCGAGGGAGAGATAGCATTTAACGGAAGAGAATACCGTTATGAGATCAGACGTGTACAGGTGAATAAGGTTGAGCCTGCTATGGAAGAGACGGATGCCCAGCCGGGTGAGGCCGGCACAGACGGAGATGGGGCTGATGAGCAGAAGAAAGAGACGAAGTCTTCGCACGGTGGTTCAAGACACCACGGCAAGACGGACACCTTCCTTGCGTTCTACATGTTTGATGTGACAGTGGTGAATCAGCTCGCTCAGGAGAACCATGACCAGAAGCTGGTTGCGGGTCTCATATATATTGATAACTACGATGAGATATTTGAGTCGCTTGAGGAAGTACGACACTCTCTTCTTGTTGCCCTGGTCGACAGAAAGATTAACAAATACATGGCAAATGTCGACGCCATAGTCAAGAGCCTTGAGAAGGACAAGTACATGTTCGTGATGCCACAGAAGTATCTGGATCAGCTCAAGGAGAACAAATTTGCCCTGCTCGATGAGGTCAAGGCTATAAATATCGGAAATGATCTTCCGCTTACACTCAGTATAAGTCTTGGTACTGATTACAAGAGCTTTATAGAAAACTTTGAGGCAGCGCGTTCTGCCATGGAGCTTGCTCTGGGCCGAGGCGGCGATCAGGCGGTTATCAAGTCCGCCGACAGGATCACCTACTTTGGCGGTAAGAGTCAGGGAACGGAGAAGTCCACGAGAGTTAAGGCGAGGGTTAAGACTCTTGCGTTCAAGGAGCTTCTTGAGACCAAAGAGAAGGTTATAATCATGGCCCACAAGAATCCGGATATGGATGCTTTTGGTTCAGGTATAGGAATATACAAGATGGTGACTGCGCTGGGCAAGACGGCGCATATAGTTGTAAATGAGGTGTCATCGGCCATAAGTCCGATATACGGCAATTTCACTTCGAGCAATTCCTACCCGGCAGATATGATAATCAACAACGATCAGGCGCTCAGTCTGGTCGATGACGACACGGTCGTAGTTGTGACGGATGTGAATAATCCTACGCTCACGGAGTGTGAGGAACTGCTGGCATATGCGAAGAGCATAGTGGTGTTCGATCACCACAGGCAGACAAAGGATGTCATTGCAAATGCGACACTGTCGTATATAGAGCCATTTGCGTCATCTGCATGTGAGATGATCGCAGAGATGCTCCAGTACATGGATGAGAAGATAAAGCTCAGGCCTACAGAGGCGGACGCCATGTATGCCGGAATACTCATTGACACCGACAACTTCCTGAGCAAGACCGGTGTCAGAACCTTTGAGGCAGCCGCGTTCCTGAAGAGAAGCGGTGCGGATGTCATGCGAGTAAGGAAGATGTTCAGAACTGACATAGAGACCTACAGACAGAAGGCGGAGGGTGTCAGCCACGCAGAGATGGTGCTTGATGCATTTGCCATATCAATCATTACACCTGGGGATGGCCCTGAGTCGCCGGTGGTACTCACCGCCAAGATTGCAAATGAGATGCTGAACATCGCAGGTGTCAGAGCTTCATTTGTAATAGCGCAGATGGGTGCGGATGTCAAGATAAGTGCAAGAGCCATTGACGATGTCAATGTCCAGATAATCATGGAGAGAATGGGTGGCGGCGGTCATGCAAATATCGCGGCAGCTCAGTTTGAAAATGCGAAAGCAGAGGATATAAAGAAGGAGCTTGTTGGGCTCCTGAATGAGATGTATAAGGAAGGAGATATTTAGGATATGAAGGTCATATTATTACAGGATGTTAAAAGCCTTGGAAAGAAAGGCGCAATGGTAGAGGTAAATGAGGGCTACGCAAGAAATTTCATCATTCCTAAGAAGCTCGGCATGGAGGCAACTCCAAAGAATATGAATGATTTCAAGCTCCGCAAGGCTCATGAGGAGAAGGTGGCAGCAGAGAATCTTGCTGATGCCAAGGCACTTGCGGCAGAGCTTGAGAAGGCTTCAGTAACTGTTAAGATCAAGGTTGGAGAGGGCGGAAGAACATTTGGCTCAGTATCCACAAAGGAGATCTCAGATGCCATCAAGAGCCAGCTCGGTAAGGATATAGACAAGAAGAAGATCGTTATGAAGGACTCCATCAAGGCGTTAGGAAGCTTTTCAGTGAAGGTCAAGCTTCACCCTGAGGTTCAGGCAGAGCTTGCTGTAAAGGTCGAGGAAGCATAAGGAGTATAGATAAAATATGGAAGATGCATTTGCAAGAAAAAAGCTTCCCTACAATCTGGATGCCGAGAAGTCTGTTATAGGTTCCATGCTCATGGACAGAGACGCCATAGTAGAGGCGTCCGATATGCTGACCAAGGAGGATTTCTACTATGGTCAGTACGGAATATTGTTCGAGAATATGGTAGAACTGTTCAAGGAGGGTAAGGCGGTCGATCTGGTAACCCTGAAGAACAAGCTTGAGGAGAACAATGTACCTGATGAGGTCATAAGCACCAAATCCATAGCGGAGATATTGGAGACGGTTCCGACATCGGTGAATGCCAAGCATTATGCCGAGATCGTGGCGGACAAATCCATACTCAGGAAGATGATAAAGCTGTGCGAGGAAGTGGAGAAGGACTGTTATCTTGATTCGGAGGGAGTTGAACAGCTCCTTGAACAGGCCGAGAGTGGTGTGTTCAATCTGATAAAGGAGAGGAACGGCTCCAGCAAATTTGTGGGGATCGACAGGATCGTCATGAACGTTATCGAGCAGATAGAGGAGGCTTCCAGAAAGAACACAAGAGTAACAGGTATCCCTACGGGATTCATAGATCTGGACAATATGCTCACCGGTCTCCATGGATCGGAGTTTATACTGGTGGCTGCTAGACCTGCCATGGGTAAGACGGCATTTGTCCTTAATATTGCCCACCATGTTGCCGTGCGCAAGGGAATTGCCACTGCGATATTCAACCTGGAGATGAGCAAGGAGCAGCTTGTAACGCGTATGATAGCCATGGATTCCCTGGTTGATTCCCAGAAGGTACAGACGGGACAGTTGGCTGAGGACGACTGGGATCAGGTGCTTGCCAGTGCGGAGAGTATAGCTGCCGCACCGCTGTACATAGAGGATAGTTCAGCACTCACCATATCCGAGCTGAGATCAAAATGCAGACAGCTCAAGAGCAAGAACAATCTTGGACTCATCATCATCGACTACCTGCAGCTTATGAGCACGACGGGACGAGTTGAGTCGCGACAGCAGTTCGTATCTGATATGTCGAGATCGTTGAAGATGCTTGCCAGGGAGCTGGATGTGCCTATCATAGCGCTGTCACAGCTTAACCGAGAGGTTGATAAGAGACCGGATCACAAGCCTGTGCTTGCGGATCTCCGAGAGTCGGGATCTATCGAGCAGGATGCCGATGTGGTTATGTTCATATACAGAGATGATTATTACAATCCTGATACCGACAAGAAGGGTATCTCGGAGATAATCATAGCTAAACAGAGAAAAGGTGCCACCGGATCTGTGGATCTGGTATGGCTGCAGGAATACACGAAGTTTGCCAACAAAGAGCACTAAATATATTATGTTTTATAAGGAGAATTGAAAATGGTAGTTGAACCAAGAGTTAAAGATTTTATTTGTACAACAGCTCACCCGGTGGGATGCGCACAGAATGTAAAGAATCAGATCGAGTATGTCAAGTCAAAGGGAACAGTTAAGAGCGATAACGCACCTAAGAAGGTTCTGGTGATCGGAGCGTCAACAGGATACGGACTTGCATCACGTATCGCAGTTGCATTTGGCTATGGCGCAGATACCCTCGGCGTTATGTTTGAGAAGGAGTCAAATGGACGGCGTACAGCAACCGCTGGCTTCTACAACAACAGAGCATTTGAGGAGGAGGCTCACAAGGCCGGACTCTATGCAAAGTCCATCAATGGCGACGCGTTCTCAGTCGAGATCAAGGAGCAGGTCATCGAGACCATCAAGGCAGACATGGGCAAGATAGACATGATCGTATACAGCCTGGCAGCGCCTAGAAGAACAACTCCAGATGGAACAAAGTACACATCAGTACTCAAGACGGTTGGTGAGGAGTACACCAACAAGACACTTGTACTCAAGGACAACACCATCACAGATGCACATATAACAGCGGCAAATGATGACGAGATCAATGCCACCATCAAGGTAATGGGCGGTGAGGACTGGATCGACTGGATGCAGGCACTCTCAGATGCCGGAGTTCTGGCAGATAACGTGATCACAGTTGCATACTCATACATAGGACCAAAGATCACATTCCCTATCTACGCTGAGGGATCGATCGGACAGGCAAAGAAGGATCTGTACAAGTCAGCAGACATTATAAATGAAAAGTTCCCTAACATAAAGGCGAAGATAGCCATCAACAAGGCTCTTGTCACACAGTCAAGTGCAGCTATCCCTATCGTACCTCTGTATATCACACTTCTCTACAAAGTTATGAAAGAGAAGGGACTCCACGAGGGATGCATAGAGCAGATGCAGAGACTGTTCATGGATAAGATCCTGGATGACACCCAGGTGGACGACAACGGATTCATCCGTATGGACGACTGGGAGATGAGAGATGATGTTCAGGAAGTTGTTGCTGAGCACTGGGATACAGTCAACAATGACAATGTCAAGGATATAGCAGACATCGATGGATATTGGGAGGATTTCTACAACATGTTCGGTTTCAAGATCGACGGTGTGGATTACTCAGCAGATGTTGATATCATGTAATATTCATGGGTAGTTTCAATATATAAATACTACAAATGCCCCACAGATTCATAGAATTTGCGGGGCATTTCGGTAAGCGCTTTTTTGGTGTGCCTGACCCATTTTTTTCGCAAGGAGGAAGACGGTATATGTACAAATATTTATTATTTGATCTTGATGGAACCATCACCAAGTCTGAGGAAGGAATATTCAACTGTATAAAATACGCTCTGGACTGGGCTGGAATTCCATATCCTGAATACAGTGTATTCAGAAGCTTTATAGGACCATCGCTTTATGATTCTTTCGTGAGGGAATTCGGCATGGACGACGCAAAAGCGAAAGAGATGGTTGCGAAGTACAGAGAGAGATACAACGTGGTAGGTCTCTTCGAGGCTGAGGTGTACGACGGAGTGGCAGACACCCTGCGTGCCCTTAAGGAGAAGGGCTGCATACTCTCAGTTGCAACCAGCAAGCCGACAGAGCCGACACTCCGTATCCTTGAGAAGTTCGGTGTGGGAAAATATTTTGACGTTGTAGTTGGAAGTAATCCCGACGGAACAGGATCAGACAAGAAGCACATCATATCCCAGGTCCTTGAAAGCCTCAAGAAAGATCACGGACTGACAGAAGATATGATAAAATCAAACCAGGTTGTGATGATAGGCGACAGACGCTACGACATAGAAGGTGGCAAAGCCTGCGGCCTCCAGACCATAGGAGTCCTCTACGGCTACGGCAGCAGAGAAGAATTCGAAGCTGCCGGCGCCGACAACATAGTAGAAAGCCCAGAGGAAATCCTGAATCTGTAGATAGAAAGGTAGCTTATAGTTTATAGATGTCTGTGTTGATATATATTTTATTAAATATCTATGATTATTTTTGTGGGATGACACTCTGGGGAACTGAATAAAAGAAAAACAGGTAAGAGTCGATATCTATAATATAGTGTGGTGTATAAAATATATTTTTCAGCGAAATATGTCAGGAACATGATCTGAAAAGTATATATCCAACAAGACCAGGATGCCATACTCCCTGGGAATATAAAATTGGGTCTCTATATATGTAATCGGTAGCGAAGACGCCTGAACTTTGCTGCTTACTGCCAAGGCGGAGCTTGCAACGCTCTTATAGCGAGCGGGAGCCGCGTGCAGATATAAGCAAAGCAAAGTGAGGTAAGTCGAGCGTGATTACATATATAGAGACCCAATTTCTGTCCCTGGAGAGTATGTCATCCGTCCGTTCGTCATATCATCTCCTGACATTTGAGATATACCCGAAGAACGCTCCGATGATCCCCCCGATAATGTGGGTGAGATTCGACACATTGTCCTTCACAAACACTCCGTCAGCCACCTGTCCGCCGATATAAAGCACTGCAACAAGTATGAAGGTGAGCGGTATGGAGCCGTCCTTTATACATGCAAAAGAAGACAGAAGAATGTATGCGAATACCACTCCGCTGGCGCCGAGCAATGCTGTACCAGGGAAGAATATGAAATGCACGATTCCTGTCACCAGTGCGGTGGTGCTGGTTACGATGAGCAGATCCTTTGAGCCGTATTTTTCCTCAAGTAGTGGGCCGATCACAAGCAGCAGCGTCATGTTGTTGATAAGGTGACTCCAGCTTGCGTGACCAAATACATGGGCAAACATGCGGACGTAGGTTAAAGGATCGGTGAGAGGGGCTCTGTATACTTCAAATAGAAGAAAGTTACTTTTGCCGCCTGTGAGGATATTCAGGAGATAAGCTCCCAGACAAATGAGTGCAAATGTAAGTACCACAGGTGAGTTAAAGGATATTCTTAATATGGTTTTGGATTTTGTCTTTGACATGGATCGGTTCCCCTCTTATTCATATAGTATAGAAAAATATTACCAGCGGTCATCCGCTGGTAATATTTTTTAAGCGTCATAATCTGGCATATCGTTAAAGTACATCTTGTAGAAGTTGGTACTCTGTTCGAGAACCCTCATGGTTGATGGAAGCGGCACGGCGATGAGGTCGTTGAACTCATACTCTCCGGCTGCTGAATCAATCACATGTCCCATCTGAGTTTCATTATGTGTGTAATCGGCGTTGAAACCGCCGTATTTATTGCCACGGGCATCAAGACGTATCCACTTCTTGAGATCCGGGTGATATACCGCATTAAGTGCATGCATAGCCATAAGTCCGCCCTTGTGCTTGATACGGATATAGCAGAATCCTGTATATAAGTTGTTGGCACGAAGCAGTGCTGCCAGCAAATTGGCCTTTGAATAGCTGATGCCCGTGCTGGCTTCCAGTACATCGGAAGCGCTGATAGTTATTACTGAAAAGTTGCTGTCATATGTGTGAGAAATCCTATCCCGGACAAAATAGTAACATGCCTGTATGATCTCATCACTGCTCTTGCAATCTGCAGCAAGTTCCTTTGCCTTTGCAGCGACGATAGGATTGTCATAATTTACATACTTGTCGTATTGCAAATATGCTGAATCCTTATTTCTCTGAATTAGTTGCATTGTGTCATCTCTCCTTTATTACTTGGAATATGTAGAACTTCAGATAATAAGATTCATCTGCAGCCCATAATATTGGGTGATCAGGAGCCTGTGTGCGGAACTCTACCTGGCGAAGTCTTACATGTGAATTCATGGCGGCCTGTTTTATGGTCTTGGTAAATAACTCGAAATCCATAAAATGTGAACATGAACAAGTTGCAAGGAATCCACCATCCCTTACGAGTTTCATAGCACGCAGATTAATCTCGCGATAGCCTTTGACTGCGTTCTTTATTGAATTTCTTGATTTTGTGAATGCCGGCGGGTCAAGTATGACAACGTCAAACTGTTCGCCTTTTGATTCCAGTTCAGGAAGAAGATCAAATACATCTCTGCACTCAAAAGAGACAGTGCTCTCCAATCCGTTGAGCGCTGCATTTTCTCTGGCCTGGGCAATAGCAAGTTCTGAAGCGTCTACTCCCAAAACGCTGGAAGCACCGGCTATGCCTGCGTTTAGAGCAAAGGAGCCTGTGTGTGTAAAGCAATCAAGAACCTTTGCATCTTTACATATTCTCTGAATAGCAAGACGATTATACTTCTGATCCAGAAAGAATCCGGTCTTCTGACCGTCTTTCACATCAACAATATATCGAACGCCATTTTCATTTATATGAACCTTTGTGTTAAATTCGTCACCAATAAACCCTTTATAGGTATCCATCCCCTCGTGTTTTCTGACTTTTGCATCGCTTCGTTCATAAACACCCTCGATTATTATACCATCATTTTTAAGTATATTTTTTAAAATATTTATTAACAAATTTTTAACTTTGTCGATGCCGAGTGCCAGTGATTCGACAACAAGCACGTTTTCAAACTTGTCAATGACGATTCCCGGCAGAAAATCAGCCTCGCCAAATACGACACGGCAGCTACTGGTGTCGACGGTTTTCTTGCGGTAATCCCATGCATCCTGAAGTCTCTTTGTGAAGAATGCCTCGTCGATCTCGGTGTCCACATGTCTTGTGAGCATGCGGATGAGGATCTTGGAGTTGGTATTTATGAATCCTTTGCCGAGTGGATAACCGTCGAAGTCCTTTACTATGACGATGTCGCCGTTCTCAAAGCTGCCGACTATGGTGTCGACCTCATTGTCAAATATCCATGCTCCGCCGGACTTCAGAAGTCGTCCCTCTCCCTTTTTTAATGTAACAATAGCTCCCATAATATATGTATCCTTTCTCTGTACTGCCGTTGGCAGACATTTTTCGTTGTCTGTTTTTGAATTTTGCGGATTTATTTTACCATATGTAGACAAATAATCCAAGATGGGGCGGCTTAACACATTTGTAACAAAAAACTTGTAAAAAAGTTATACTTGTAAAAAATATGTAACACGTGTATACTACGAGCGTAGCAGAATGCACACAAACGTCAGATTCCATGCGGAAACTGATGCTTAATAAAAAGGAGGACAGTAAAGATGTCTACAATGAAGACTAATATTGCAAAGAGAGAAAAGAGCCTGATGGCGGCAAAAGCTATAGGCAGTCTTATGGCGATTGCTGTATTGGCTATTGTGATTTTTTCTACAAATGTGGTGACACAGGCAGATGAGATGGGAGCTGACGGTACGGCAGTTCTGGCCACAGCATCAGATGTAGTTCAGAGTGGAGTGATACAGGATGAGGATGGTTACTTCAGATATTATGTTAATGGTGAAGTGCAGAAAACTGCAGGCTGGATAGATGCCGATGATGGCACCAGATATCTTATAGATGAAAATGGCGTGGCAGCTATGAAGTTTACACGTTCTGGCGATACCATCAAGATATACAGATTCAGCGCTGATTCAAAGGACTGGACGATCTGCAAGAACGAGTGGCAGACAGTGGATAACGTTCTCTATTATCTGAACAATTCCGGACTGTGTGAAAAGATATACGATAATAGCAGCAAGAAGGCAAAGTCACTGAGCAGCGGCAAGCTTGTCCAGGTGAAGAACCAGATGCTTATTCTCAACGATGGCAGAACATATTATTTCAATTCAAATGGTGACAAGGTCACAAAGGGCGGTTGGTATCATATAAATTATGACAATATGGTATTTGTAACAGGCGGTGGATCCCACTATGTAAAGGAGAGGATCTACAAGGCATCAGGCATTTTCAGAAAGTATTCATTTAACGATTCAAAGAAGAGCTGGGATATGAACAAGAACCTGTGGAAGAATACAGGCAGAAAGCTGATGTATTTTGATGGATCAGGCACATGTACCATTCTGTATGATCAGGCATCGAATATATTGTACAGATACATATCAAGCAGCAAGTCATACAAGAGAGTCTCAAATGTGATCGACAAGCTCAACGGAAGCAGATACTACTTCTATGATGCAAATGGAAACAGACGTACATCATCAGGATGGAAGAAGGTAAATGGAAGTACCGCTTACTACGTATGTGACGGCGGATATGTTACCTCAAGATATACAGATCAGAAGGGTACAAAGAAGGTATACGACTTTGATTACTCGAAGAACACATGGGTGCAGAAGAAAAATATGTGGAAGACTGTCTACCGCAGCAGATATTATTTCGGCTCTAAAGGCGTAGCCACAATGAGCTATAACAACAGCACCAAGAAGGCATACAAGTTTACAGGCAGAAAGTGGAAGCCTGCAAAGAAGCTCATAATGAAGATCGGAAATGCCAATTACTATTTCAACAGCGCTGCAAAGCGAGTTGTAAAGGCTGGAAAGTATAAGACAGCCGATGGCTACATAGCATATGTCAACAGAAGAGGCGTTGTATATAAGAGAGAGTACGATCTCTCGGTCAAGAGATATTACACTATCGATCTTGGTAAGGGTAGAAAGACAAGAGTATATGGATATTATGATATAGGCGCGGCAAACAGACTGAGTAAGATGGTCAACCAGCATCGTGCAGAAAATGGACTTTCAAGCCTTAAGGTGTCAACATCTCTGACAGAGACCGCTACCACAAGAGCAAAGGAGATAAGCAACAAGTACAGCCATTACAGACCAAATGGAACACTGTGTCTCAACTCCATGTACGAGTTGTACGGAGAGAATCTTGCATGTGGTTTCAGTGGTGGAGATCTCGTATTCAGAGCATGGTCCAAGTCGACCGCACATGACAGCAATATGCTGAATACTACATACAAGACCATGGGCGTTGCAGTATTTGTGGCTCTCAAAAATGATAAACAGGGATATAAGAGATATTATGTCCTTACATTTGGTAAGTAATTTTAATTAGGAAATTAGTGGAAAATAAGACTGTTAAATCCCTCAAATTAAATTGAATTATATGGAGAAATAGAGTACCATACATAGTATAAGGCAAATAGTCGGATATAGAATTTGGCTAGTTTGGGAATGGAGATTGTGTGTGGGTTTCATATATTCGTCTTTAAATAGAGGTGCCGGCGAGAGTGTGGCACTATTTGACAATAGAATAGCCAGGATGCTTCCTTTTGTCACGGGAAAGGCATATTTTGACCTCAGGAATTATGATGCCCAGACTGGAGAATTCGGAGTATATATTGAATGGGATGGTGAGCTTGAGGCAGTGCTTGGATATTCACTGCCGGCGGGAGGATATTTCGTCAAAGCAACCACACCGCAGGCGTACAGATTCCACAGGCTCGACAG
>NZ_JBEHVV010000045.1:20084-22514 GCF_040227395.1 Coprococcus sp. RTP21428st1_C9_RTP21428_210409 | reverse complement strand
CGCCGACCTCAAGTCCCAGCACCTTGTCGGTATCCTCACTCTTTGCCGTAAGCATGATAACCGGCACATTGCTGCTCTCTCTTATCTTTGCCATGGCTGTTATACCGTCCATCTGAGGCATCATGACGTCCATGAGTACAAGCTGTATGTCATTAGAATTTACCATATCAACTGCCTCCATACCATTGTAAGCTTTATACACCGAATACCCGGCTGTCTTAAGATATATCTCTATAGCTGATACTATATCTTTTTCATCGTCACATATTAATATATTGTACATTTTTCTTGTCCTCACCTTTTTCGTATTTATCCTTAGCTTACCACAATCACCTCCTGTTCTCAATTATCGCCATACTGCCATTAAGAAACAACCATTATAAAGTTTAAGATATCTTTAAGACTTGTCATTATTTGTGGTATACTTAGGAGGCGGTCTGTCATTGCAGATGTTATAACGCAAATATATCACTATATAGAAACGGAGTTTTATTTATGACAAAAAAAGACGTACTTGAGATAAGACACCTGTTTGCTCCAAAGGAATGCTCCATAAGCAAGATCCGCGGATGCTACGTGGACGGAGACTGCAACAAGGTGGCGACCATCAACGAACAGTTTCTCACCATGCCGGAAGAAGAAACATACAAATATTTTGAAATACTGAAAAAGACTTTATCAGGAAGCATTGGCAAGAATCTTGTCACCATGCCATTTCCTACCTCACAGGAGTTTGAAGGCGGCACACAGGAATTCCTGAATAAACTCAGAAAGAGCAAGCTTGAGAACGATGAGCTGATAAATGAGTTCTATGACAAGGTCATCGAGAACTACGATTACACCGGCAACTACCTCATACTGCTCATCCACGATACATATGATGTTCCGGGCAAGACAACCGACGGCATCATGATGGACGATGCATCAGACGAGGTGTATGACTATATCATGTGCTCCATTTGCCACGTCAACCTGTCCAAGGCGGGACTCAGCTACTTCGACGTTGAAAGCACATTCCACAACAGAGTCCGCGACTGGGTGGTCGACATGCCGGACATAGGCTTCCTGTTCCCGGCATTTATCGACAGGAGCACGGATATCCACAACGTTCTGTACTACACCAAAAAGCCGGAGGAGCTTCACGACAGCTTCATAAGTAACATCCTTGGCACTTCTCTTCCTATAACTGCGGGAGAACAGAAGGATGTATTTCAGGAGATTGTTGCTGAGACTCTGGGAGATGACTGTAATTACGATATGGTAAGAACCATCCACGACAATCTGAACGAGATGATAGAACAGAGAAAGGACAGTCCGGAACCGCTTACTCTCTCAAAAAACACTATAAAGAACCTGCTGACAGAGAGCGGAGTATCAGACGAGAAGATGGCAGATTTTGACGCCCACTACGAGAAGGTAACCGCTGCGGCAGCACCGCCTGAGCAGCCATCTGAGAACCCGGAGGATGAACCGGCCATAGTTGTACCGCGTGAGAAGTCAACTGTCATGTACGCGACAAATGTTGCAAACACAAAAACATTTGAGGTAAAGACTCCTGATGTGGTCATCAAGGTAAATCCTGAGAGAACTGATCTGGTAGAGACCATGGAGATCGACGGAAGGAAATGCATCGTCATCCAGATATCCGATCAGGTCGAGGTAAACGGAATACCTATCAACAACAAATAACAAAGGCACAAAAAAGGACCACCGGCAGCAACAAAACCGCCGGTGATCCTTTTTTCTATCTGCCCTACTGTTTGAGCATCTTCTTTTTCTTCAATATAATAGCGATAACTATGCTTATCACAAGTATGATACCGCACACTATCTCAAATCCATATGGTACATTCGCAAATGGCATCCACTTCGTGCCCACATTCATTCCATACACACCGGATATAACTGTAGGCACAGCCATGACGATGGTTATGGCCGCCAGAAACTTCATGGCGTTGTTCAGTCTGTTGTTGATGATGGTCGTCATGAGCTCTCTCGTACCACTTATGATATCCCTGTATATCTGTGTCATCTCGATAGCCTGCTTGTTCTCCACCAGAACATCGTCCAGCAGTTCCTTATCCTCCGGGTACTGCTTGATCCTGCCGTATCTTGTCAGCTTGTCAAGAACTACTCCATTCGCTCTCAGTGATGTGGCGAAGTATACGAGGTTGGACTCCAGCTCGTGAAGATCTATGAGATCCGCATCCTCGGTCTCCTCCTGGATACGCTGCTCAATAAGGGTTCTTCTTCTGTCCATGACTCTCAGATAATACTGGTATGTGGTACAGTTCCTGTAGAGTATCTGGTACATGAACCTCATCCTCTTCTTGGTGCTGAACTCTCTCACCTTGCCCTCCATAAAGGCCTCAAGCACAGGAGTCTCCTCGGCGCATATGGTGATGATGCAGTCTGCAACCAGTATGATAC
>NZ_JBEHVV010000045.1:0-19932 GCF_040227395.1 Coprococcus sp. RTP21428st1_C9_RTP21428_210409 | reverse complement strand
CCTCTCGGCTATGCTCTTACTCTCATCTATTGTTGGCTTAGTCATGACTATCCAGGCACCAGGACCATATTCCTGTATTTCACTCAAAATTCTGTCATCCGTTCTGTACAGTGTGATCATTCCCTGCGCCTCCTGCCACATAGATTACAGCATGCCTCAAATGCACATTACCGCCTGATAATATTAACATAAAAAACACGGCCTTTCAACAAAGTTTTGTGTAAAGACCGTGTAATATCTATGTTAGTCAAGTGCCTTCCTGTGAGCTACAGTAACTGTCTCCTCATAGCATGAGAATGCTTCCTCAACCTTCTTCTGGTCAGGCTTCTTTGTGAACAGACTCACAATAGGAACGATGATAAGTCCTCCAACCATGGCAACCGCACCGCAGTTGATAGGTGACTGCATCATTGCAGGGAACTTGAACAATCCCCATGTGTTGCTTATGAAGTTCAGTGTCATGATTCCTGTTCCCCATACAAAGCATGTCCAGCAAGCTGCAACAGTTGTCTTCTTCCAGTATAAGCCATACAGGAACGGAGCGAGGAACGCACCTGCTATAGCGCCCCATGAAACGCCCATGAGCTGTGCTATGAATGTGATACGGCTTGAGTACTGCACGATGGCTATGACAGCCGATACGGCAACGAACATGACAAGCATGATCCTCATGATAAGTATCTGCTTCTTCTCATCCATCTTAGGCGCAATGACTGGCTTTATAAAGTCTATTGTAAGCGTTGAGCTTGATGTAAGAACCAGAGATGAGAGTGTGGACATAGATGCTGAGAGCACAAGTATGACCACAAGTCCCATAAGGGCTGCAGGAAGCTTCTCAAGCAGATGTGGAATGATAGCATCGAATCCCTCTGTAGCAACATCGGTTCCTGTCAGTCTTCCAAAACCGCCGAGGAAATAGCATCCGCCGGCAACTACGATTGCAAACAGTGTCGACACAACCGTACCTGTCTTGATGGATCTCTCATCCTTTATGGCGTAGAACTTCTGTACCATCTGTGGAAGTCCCCATGTTCCAAGGGATGTCAGCACGACGACACAAAACAGATTGAACACGTCAGGTCCCAGGAATGATGCAAATACACCCGGTGTATCTGACACTGCAGGATCATTTATCCTTGCTAGGCTGTCTAGCGCGCCTGTGAGTCCACCATAGTTGTTGAGTACCGCATATATGACTGCCACGATTCCCACCAGCATGATGAGTCCCTGGATGAAATCGTTGATAGCAGTCGCCATGTATCCACCAACGATTACATATATACCTGTAAGGGCAGCCATGACGATTACGCATATCTTATAGTCAACATTAAACGCCATTCCGAACAGTCTTGAAAGTCCGTTGTACAGTGACGCTGTATATGGAATGAGGAAGATGAAGATGATGATCGACGAGAAAAGCTTCAATGACTTGCTGGAGTATCTCTTCTCGAAGAACTCCGGCATAGTTCTCGTGTCAAGCTCCTGTGTGAGCAGTCTTGTTCTTCTTCCGAGAACTACCCATGCCACCAGTGAGCCAAGCAGCGCATTTCCAATTCCTATCCATGTGGAAGCAATTCCGTACTTCCATCCAAACTGTCCGGCATATCCAATGAATATAACCGCTGAGAAGTAAGATGTTCCATAGGCAAATGCTGTGAGCCACGGGCCAACGCTTCTGCCCCCAAGAACAAATCCATTCACATCCTTTGTGTGTTTTCTCGAGTAAAATCCAACTCCAAGCATGATCGCAAAGAAAACAACAAGCATAATAACTTTGAGTACCATAGTATCCTCCCAATACATTTTTTATCCGCGTTTTACTTTATCACATCAAAGCGTGTCAACTTTAAAGTTTTGCGGTTTAAATTGCTACGTCTGATTATAAGTTATACCCATACCATAGTCAAGAAATATCCACAAAAAAATACAGCGTGCGTCACTCGCTACACGCTGTATTTTTTATTGCGATCTAATCAAGTTCTTCTAAATCATAAAAATCATCCATACTGTAATAATCCTTGTCATAGTGATTTGTTATACACACCAACTCTTCCGGTTCATAATCATCACATAAACGAATGTCCCCCATTCATTTGATATCTGCTACATATAATTCTTGTACATAATATAAGCAAAATATACCGCATACACAGCCAGCATCACTATTCCGCCCGGCCTGGTGAGCTTCTTCTTTCTGACGCTGCACACCCATAGGAGAACAGCAGCCACTATTGCCATGATGCCATCCAACAGGAAGTTCTGCTCAAACTGCACTGGGGTTATGAGCATTGTAGTTCCGGCAACGAAAAGTATATTGAATATATTGCTTCCAACTATGTTGCCTATGGCAATATCTGTCTGCCCCTTTTTTGCCGCTGTGCATGATGTCACAAGCTCAGGAAGAGATGTGCCAAATGCCACTATTGTAAGACCTATGAGTCTCTCTGTCATTCCGAGCTTTCCAGCTATATATGATGCCGCATTTACAGTGAAATTGCTTCCGACCACGACCAGTGCTAATCCTATGATTATAAACAGTATAAGTCTCGGAGTCTTATCCTTCTCCGTGAGTTCTATAGAATCACTCTCGCTGTTGCCATTCTTCGCGCTGATGATCAGATATACCAAAAATCCAATAAACACTACATAGAATATCACACCCTCAAGTCTGCTGAGCACACCATCAAAATATCCCATGCAGAGTATCATGATCGATGCCACGATAACAAATGGTATATCTATCCTAAGTGTATTTTTCTTTATAGGAAGTGCTGCTATGAGTGCTGTCACTCCAAGGATGACAAGTATGTTAATAATGTTGCTTCCAAGCACATTTCCAACAGTGATCCCGGCTCCCGCAGGCGAAAGTGCCGCCTTTATGCTGACAGCTGCTTCTGGAGCACTAGTGCCCATGGCAACTATTGTTAATCCAACTACCATCTCTGGTATGTTGCATTTGACAGCTATTTTAGACGCACCATCTACAAATACATCCGCTCCCTTTATCATAAACACAAATCCAAGCACAAGAAGCAGTATCTGACCTAACATTTTTAATATCTCCATACATTCCCTCCATTGTATATATGCTACATTTTCACCTCAGCTATATAAGCAGCTTTTCTATCCCTATCATGTGGCATATGACGTATTACAGATCTCTTCTGACAATTATCATGCCCGCAACGCTGTCCAGCAATTCCTCAATTCCAAGACCTTCCGCTTTGATATTGATATGACAGTACTTCTCATAAAGCTTTGTCCTCTCATTATACAAATCTTTCAGAGTCTGTCCATCCTTCAGCACCACGCCTCTTCTCTTGATATTGCCAAGTCTGTTCGCTATCTCCTCATATGGAAGATTGATATATATAACTGTATCCTCCGCCATGTATTTCTCCATGGCCTCAGTACAGTACACAGCGCTTCCACCTGTGGCTATGACTGCATGTTGGTCTGTGATACCCTTGTTCACATCATTCTCTATCTTTAAAAACCCATCATCGCCATACTTTGCTATGATCTCCCTGAGCAGCATTCCCTGACTGTTCTGTATGAGAATATCTGCATCGATGAACTTATAACCGAGAACCTTTGCCAGAAGAACCCCTATAGTGCTCTTGCCCGCTCCCGGCATGCCTGTAAGTACTATGTTGTTCATTTCTCTTTTACCTCCGGTATAACTGATACTTCGTCCTTAAGCGTCTTGAGAACAAAGTGCGTTTCAGTTGCTGACACACCCTCATATCCCTTCACAAATCTATACACCTCGTCCAAACCTGCAGCGGAATCAGTCACTATCTTCAATATAAAGTCAAAATCTCCTGTCATATAGAAGCATGCGACTATGCTGTCATTTGTCTGTATAAGCTGTGCAAATTCATCATAATATTTCGGATGCTTCAGTCTCACTTCCATGATGGCTACCATCTCATTGCCCAGCTTTTTCTGGTCAACCTCAATGGTATATCCCTTTATTACCCCGCTGCTCTCCATCTTCCTTATTCTCTCTATCACGGCCGAGACAGAGAGATTGATCTCCTCACTGATGGCCGATGCTGTAAGTCTCGCATTGTCCTTCAGGCATCTCAGTATCTTGTAGTCAATATTATCCATTAATTAAACCTCTGTATAATAAAATTAGATTACTCCCAAACATTTTAACACAAACACCCACAGAGTCAATGTCACTGATGATAATAATGTGGATAAAACGATAATATTCGATGACAGCACATAATCATTGTCCATATTCTTCGCCATGATGTATCCCGACACCGTAGCCGGTGCTCCAACCATTATAAGTATAGCAACAATCTCACTCGGCCCAAAGCCCATACCAATGGCAACCGGAAGGAATATGACAGGAAGAATCACAAGCTTTATGACCGTTGCCACAAGTGACGGCTTGAGCCTGGTCAATGCCTGCTGTGAGTCAAATCCAGCACCTATGGCTATGAGCGCTATAGGAGTCGCCGTCTGTGCTATATAACTGATAGTTCTTGTCGGTATGGCTGGTATCGGTATGTCAAATACAGAGAACGGGACTCCAAGCAATATTCCTATGATGATCGGATTCTTCAATATATTGACGAACGCTTTCTTGATACCCGCTGTTCCCCTCTGTCTGTCGTTTCCGCCAAATGTCAGAGCTATTACAGATATAATATTGTACATCGGCACCGCTGACACTATCATGAGAGGCGCCATGCCCGAGTTGCCACAGATATTCTCCACAAATGCAACGCCGAGAACCGCAGCACTTCCTCTTGCTCCCCCCTGCACAAATGCACCGATCATGGTTCTGTCCTTACAGTATATCAGTGCAAACACCCATACCAGCCCAAACATTATGATCGTTCCAAAGAAGCAGAACAGAACAAACTTTACATTGAGGTCGTCCAATATGGAGGTCGTCGCAATATCCCTGAACAGCAGAACCGGAAGGGCTACCTTGAACACATATTTATTCGCCACGTTGGCGAACTCTTCTGTTATAATATGTATCTTCATCAGAAACCATCCCAGAAGTATCACCAGAAATATCGGTATCGTTGCATTTATGCTGAATATAAAATTATCCATTACTACACATCCTCACAATTTTCAATTTTTTTCAAAATACCTATTGACTTTCGCTCCTATAATGCATATAATGCAAAAGTCGGTTTGATGAATAGGCGATAACGTCTGATTCAATATAACACATCAGCAACTGATTTTCAAAAAAAAATTAAAAAAGTTGTTGACAAACATCACCGACTTGTGTATAATAAATTTTGCGTTGGTCGCAAAGGACTAACGGGGTGTGGCTCAGCTTGGCTAGAGCGCTTGATTTGGGATCAAGAGGTCGCAGGTTCGAATCCTGTCACCCCGACTTATAATCCAAAACACTGTTAAGCATTATGCGGGTGTAGTTCAATGGTAGAACACTAGCCTTCCAAGCTAGATACGTGGGTTCGATTCCCATCACCCGCTCTTTATTTTCGCTAACATATACATATAGCGGGAATTGGTACGTGTCCGTAGCTCAGCTGGATAGAGCAACGGCCTTCTAAGCCGTGGGTCGGGGGTTCGAATCCCTTCGGGCACATTTTTGTATCTTAGCTACTACTACTGTTAGCAGGCTAAGATATATTTTTATAAAATAGCAATTATTTTATAAGCCTATGGTGGGTATGGCGCAGTTGGCTAGCGCGCCAGATTGTGGCTCTGGAGGCCGAGGGTTCGAGTCCCTCTATCCACCCTTTTTCTTTATCGCACATATTAGCGATGCTATTGGGTTATCGCCAAGCGGTAAGGCACAGGACTTTGACTCCTGCATTCGCTGGTTCGAATCCAGCTAGCCCAGTTATTAAAGTCCAGACTTATGGGCCATTAGCTCAGGCGGTAGAGCACTTGACTTTTAATCAAGTTGTCCGGGGTTCGAGTCCCCGATGGCTCACTATTTCCCTTCTGATATGAGGGGCTATTTTTATTTTATGAAGAATTAAGCGGATATGGCGGAACTGGCAGACGCGCTAGACTTAGGATCTAGTCCTTCGGGGTGCAGGTTCGATTCCTGTTATCCGCATTTTTTATACCTTTTATCATGACGTTTCGTCCTATCTTCCATTTTTTTAGTAGATGACAAAAAAATACGCTCTATCCTCAATGGATAGAGCGTATCTTTATACTACCATATTCTTCTATATAATACAGTACGAATTACTCAGCGTCTGCCGCCTCGGCTGCTTCTGCTGCTGGCTCTGCCTCATCTGTATCTTCCTCATCATCGAAGAAGTCATCGTCGAAATCATCGTCGAAGTCATCATCAAAATCATCAAGGAAGTCTGGTGTAAGATATGAATATACTGCATATGCAATACCTGCAATAGCAGCAACGGCACCAATGATAACCAAGATCACAAATAATGTGCTCTTTGCCTTCTCTTCTGTTGCATCGCCTTTAACTAAGATTACGTCACTACTCTTCATCGTTACATTCCACCCTTTCTTAACCCTGTAACGGGTTTCATTATATTATATTGATTTGAGAGAAGAAACATACAGTTATTATCTCCCAACACATACCAAAATTATAGCATACGGTTTTGATTATTTCTATATGTATTTTATAAATAAATCTAACATGCGGTTTAATTGACTACTCGCATTTTTTGAGCTTTGCAAACGAAGCAAACATCTTCCTGACACCGCATCTGTCGAAATTCACTGTAACCTCGTAATCCTTATCGCCCTTCTCCAAAGCCTCCACAGTACCCGGACCAAACTTAATATGTCTGACTCTGTCTCCAACAGCATAATCCGGCTTGCCAACACTGTTTACCACAAAGGCTTTGCCGAACGAAGGCTGGGAAGACGGCTGCCCGTATGACTGCTGTTTTGCATAGCTGCTGTATGGATTCTTCTGTCCATAGCTTCTGCCTGAGGCTGCTCCAGCGGTTCTTCCACCGCCATAGCCGGCATATGTATCACCATATGAACTTCCATACGCATCTCTGCGTCCTTCACCTCTGTTATATCTGTCGACAGACTCCGACTCTCTTCGCTTTGCCATATTCTTCATATCAGCTTCATGCTCAAACAGCATAGGCGGGATCTCTCTTATGAATCTGGACACATCGCTGTACACCCTATTACCATGCATCATTCGTTCCTTCGCCGCACTCAGGTACAGCTTTTTCATGGCTCTGGTTATACCCACGTAACACAGACGTCTCTCCTCCTCAAGAGCATCGGGATCATCTGAGTTGAGTGCAATTCCACTAGGAAATACTCTGTCCTCCATTCCGCATATAAATACGTATGGGAACTCCAGACCCTTGGCACTGTGGAGAGTCATCAGCTTGACCTGATTGTCATCCTCCGACATGGCATCGAGGTCAGACACAAGCGCTATCTCCTCCAGGAACTCGCTGAGCCCTGCCTCCTCATTATCCTCTGTGAATTCCACCACCTTGTTGCGGAGTTCATCGATATTCTCAAGTCTAGTCATGGCCTCCTCTGTGTGCTCTGCTATGAGCTCTGACTCATAACCCGTATCCTCAAGGATCCTGTCGTACACCGAGTCAAGGCTCTCACCATCCGCCAGCATATCCCTGAATGATGTGATAAGCTCCGCAAACTGCCTGATCTTGGCCGAGGTCTTGGCAGCCATTCCCGGTATCTCGTCAGCTCTCGCCGCAGCATCCATCATCGACAATCCATACGCATCCGCAAATGACTCAACCTTGCTGAGACTCGCCTCGCCTATACCTCTCTTCGGAACATTTACCACTCTCCTGAAGTACAGGTTGTCAGTGGAATTGTTGATGACCTTGAGATATGCCAGAACATCCTTGATCTCCTTTCGGGCATAGAAGTTTGTGCCGCCATATACTCTGTATGGTATGTTCGCATACACCATCTTCTCTCCGAGCACACGGGACTGTGCATTCGTCCTGTAGAGGATAGCTATATCCCTGTAGTCCACTCCCTGTCTGACAAGAGTCTTGATACGGCTCGCCACCATATCTCCCTCTGCATATTCCGAATCGCACTGCTCAAACGAGATCTTCTCACCGGCATCCTTATCCGTCCACAGAGCCTTATCCTTACGGCCTGCATTGTGCTGTATGACTGCATTCGCTGCGGCAAGTATATTGCCACAGGATCTATAGTTCTGTTCCAGCTTGATAACCTTCGCATCCTCATATTCCTTCTCAAAGTTCAGGATATTGGTTATATTCGCTCCTCTGAACTTGTATATGGACTGATCATCGTCTCCCACCACACACAGGTTCCTGTATTTTCTCGCAAGCATCTTGACCAGCAGAAACTGTATGTGATTAGTATCCTGATACTCGTCAACCATGATATATCTGAATCTATTCTGATATGTATCAAGGACATCAGGATTGTGCTCGAACAGCTCCACCGTCTTGTAAATAAGATCGTCAAAGTCCATCGCATTGTTCTTCTTAAGACGACTCTGATACTCAGTGTACACCTCTGCAGCCTTTGTTCCTGCATAGTCTGCAGCATTCTTTTTTGCGAATTCATCAGGTGACAGATACTTCTCCTTGGCCTTGGATATCTCCGCCATGAACATCTTCTCGGGATACCTCTTCGGGTCTATCTGAAAATCCTTGAGTATACTCTTCACCGTACTCTTCTGGTCATCCGAATCATATATATCAAAGTTCTTGCCATAGCCGATCTTATCAGCATATCTTCTGAGTATCCTTACACACAGCGAATGAAATGTGCTGACCCATACCCTGTCAGCTCCGTCCCCAACTATCAGATCAACTCTCTCCCGCATCTCACGGGCCGCCTTGTTGGTGAATGTGATCGCCAGTATGTTCAGAGGATTAACTCCTTCGTGCTCCATGAGATAGGCTACCCTGTGTGTGATAACCCTGGTCTTTCCGCTTCCTGCTCCCGCAAGTATGAGCAGTGGCCCATCCACATGCTCACAGGCCTGTTCCTGCATATCGTTAAGTCCTGCCATAATTCCTCCTGTATCCTGTGACGTAAAAAACGCCGTTATATATACCAAACATATGTTTTATTCCATCTGCCTAGTATATCATAACAGCGTTTATTTGAAAATATCATTATTCAATTATAATGTATTTGTCTTTAGATCAGCTTCGTTCCACAGTTGCCACAGAACTTCGCACCGTTAGTTGGCTGTCCACAGTTAGGACAGAACTTTGGAGCTGTTCCGGTTCCTGCTGTCTGTGTTGCTGCATTGTTCATCTGGTTCATAGCTCCGGCCATCTGACCTGCCATAGCCATTCCCATCTGCAT
The DNA here is from genome assembly GCF_040227395.1 of Coprococcus sp. RTP21428st1_C9_RTP21428_210409. Lineage (NCBI taxonomy): Bacteria > Bacillati > Bacillota > Clostridia > Lachnospirales > Lachnospiraceae > Coprococcus > Coprococcus sp. RTP21428st1_C9_RTP21428_210409. The sequence goes on along the minus strand of NZ_JBEHVV010000045.1, from coordinate 10,635 downwards.
TCCTACCATGGCATTTGCCATATCCGTTGCATTGCTTCCGGCTGTTCCTGTACGGCCACCCCTTGCCATGGAATCAACCATATTCACCTGCTGGAATCTGTTCATATCCCCTATCATAGAATACTCAGCAGCCTGATCAGCACGCTTCTGTATATTCTCAGGATATGTAAACTCGCTTATTCTGAAATCAGTTATCGTAAGTCCGATTCCCAGAAGTTCCATGTCCAGATCTTCCTTGATACCCTTAGCTATATCAACGGAATTGGCCATAAGATTGAATACGTCTCCGCCAACCTTTGTGATCCACTTCATCAGCAGTCCGTCCAGGATACCCCTTATCCTGTCTCTTATGTCATCGACTGTGAACTGCTGCTTTATACCTGCAACCTTCTCTATTAGAACATTATAATCGTCTATCTTGAATGAGAATTTACCATTTGATCTCACAGGAAGTCCGCCCGGAAGTCCCGGTGCCTGAAGTCTGATCGGTGAACTGGTTCCCCAGTTACATGTAAACTCTTTTGTATTCACAAACAGAACCTCTGCGCGAAGTCCTGAATTGAATCCGAACTTAAATCCCTTCAATGTTGAAAGGAATGGTATGATCTGTGAATCAATAGTGTAGTTTCCAGACTCGGTAAATATACCTTCAACCGCTCCGTTATAAAGGAATATAGCATCCTGTCCCGGTTTGATTATAAGCTTTGAATCCTTCTTGATCTCTCTATTTGTCCACTTCCAGAAGATGACGTCATCTCTGTACTCTTCCCATTCTACAACATTAGCAAACTGATTTGAAAATAAACCCATGTAGTGCACTCCTCTCTGTTCTGCAATATGTTTGGAATATTATAATCCCATCTTTGCCTTAAGTGCTGCAAGCTCATCCTGAACGTCTGCATTTGGAGCTGCATCATACTTGCTTGCAAGATCATCTATTGAATCTGCGCTTGATGAATTGAGCTCGCTCATTGCATTTGCCTTGTCAAGCATAGCGTCTGCCTTTGCTTCCATTCTTGAAAATGCATCAAGTGAAGCTGATGAATCGCCGATACCGCTCATCATCTTGTTCATACGCTCCTGAGTCTTAGCAACCTGAACCTTTGCCTTGATAGTCTCTTTTCTTGCATTGAGATCGCTGACATCCTTTGTGAGCTTGTCATGCATCTGTCTCATCTTGGCTGCGTTAGCTGCTGCTGCATCATATGCCTGCTGAAGAGCTACCTGCTTCTGCGTGAGCTGGTTCTTCTTCTCGAGGAACTTCATTGCATCGCCCTCGTTACCTGCTACAAGTGCCTTCTCTGCATATGTCTGCATCTTTGCGATCTCTGCGTCACACTCATCAAGCTGTCTCTTGCATCTCTGCTCCTCTGCCATAACAGTTGCAGTCTCTGACTTAACCTTTCTGAGATCCTCCTGAAGGTCTCTGAGGTACTGATCTATCATCTTCTCAGGATCCTCTGCCTTGTCAAGAAGTGCATTGATGTTTGATGACATAATGTCCTTAAATCTCTTTAAAATTCCCATAACTTTTTACCTCCGCGTTTTAGGTTGATTTATTTGTATATAATATTAAATGTTGCCTCCTGTCGACGACACCACCATTATATGATCTCCCATGCTCCGGCGCAATACCATGCATGCTGTGTTGCTGCATCATATAATGTGCTATTCGACACGTTACCCCCTGTAAAGTATCAGCCGCCAACTTATCAGGCTTTAATATTCAAAACTAGCGCGTCCCCTGCATGTTGCACGAAACTTTTATACGACTCCGTCATCCACGTCATCATAGGCATCGGATATACGTCCGCCTATTCTGAAATCAGGTCTGCCGTTCTTGTCTGAGTCGCTTCCCTTGGCACTCGCATCCGTTATCGACTCCTCAAGTCTCACCGGTGTTCTGTCTCCAAAGCGTCTCATCTTATCGTCATGATCACTGTCTTTTATGACATGTATCGAAGAATCCGCATCGTCAGTCTCCCTCTGGACACTCTTGACCGGTTCCCTGGATGCCTTCACTCGGATTGGTTCAGGCTCCTTCTTATCTTCAAAATCGAACTCCCACTGAACCATCTCCGGCTCACCGTTCTTATCCTTGTGCTCCTCATCCTTGGCTTTGTTCTTCTCATAATACAGCTCATTCGCCAGAAGCTGGCTGATCTCCAGTATATCGGCATAGCGCTCCTGCTTCTTCATATCCATGAGACCTTCCATGAGCTCCTTCTTGTTGTTCTCAATGATCTCAGATTTCTTTCTCAGAGAATCAAGGACTCTGTCGCTCTCCATGCTTATCATATTATATGCCTGGTTCACGGTCTCGTTGATCTCCATCAGCATCTCATTTGTATAAATGATAGATGCCGCATATATCTCGTTGGCCGTTCTGAGCGCCTGCCTGTCCTGCTTGCCAAGGCTCTTGACATTGCGGTCCACAAAGAGCGGGCTTGGCTTTGTAAGCCTGATCCTGGATGCGGTCTCCTCGGCCTCTGCGATGATCTCATCGGCCTCCTGCTCTGCCTCCTTGATGATCTTGCTTCTCTTGTCTGTGATCTCATGATATGCCTTGAGTTCCAGATCTATAGTAGTCTTGAGCTCCTCAACGATCTCAAGAACCTCTTCCTTGTTGACCAGTACCTTACCTGCTGCAAATGGAACGTTCTGTCCATCTCCAACTATATCCTGTATTCTATCTAAAAGCTGTTTAGCTTTTCCGTTCTCCATAATAGTGCCTCCATCGCAACTTTTCTATCTCATAAGTATACGCTAGTTTATTTTAGCATCTTTCATATGGCATTTCAACGTTAATCTATCGCCGGTTTCACATCATCTCTCGGAAGCCCAAGGAAATCCTGTATAAGATGTCTTGTAAAAAGCCGTCCTTCCTCGCTCTCAAATATACGCTCAGGATGCCACTGGAAGGCAAGTATGCTCATCGTCGGTGATACAAATGCCTCGACAGATTCATTCTCCTCATCGACCACTATCGGATAGAACATCGTCGACAGATTTTCCAGATAGACACAGTCGCTGTGGAAGTTGTTTACCTTGATATATCTGTCCGTCTTGACTATCCTTGCCATGTGGTCTGTGCCTCTGGGTCTTGGCACCTTAAAGCGCGCGGAATAACTTATCTTACCGCCAAACAGCGCATTTATGTGCTGCATTCCCCTGCACACGCCTATCACTGGGATCTCATTCTGGACGCAGTACATTATGAGCTGCTCCTCTAGCGCATCACGGTGCGGCTGCAGCTCTGCATTGTGCGGCTCCACATAATGTCTCGGATGGAGCGTTCCGCCCCCTGTCACTATCAGGAGATCAAACTGTTCATCCACTATCTCATCAAAGTTTTTTGTAAAGTTGGATACCGGTCTGAGTCTTATTCCAAGGCTCTCATAGAACTCCACATAAGCAGCCTCGAGAACGTCCGTATATTTTCCATACATATTGTGTCCTTCCCGCTGTGTTATAAGTGCATGTAACATAAAACCTATACCCCCTTTGTTATCTTACCGTGTGCACAGTCGAGCGTCACCGTCTGCTGTTTTTCCACGAAACTGTATATGCAGTCTCCGCAGCCTATTGCCGCCGGGATGTTGAACTCCGCACACCTTATCGCCATGTGGGATGCAACTCCGCCGTATTTCGTTATAAATCCTTTTATCCCCTTTGCAAATATCCAGTCGTATCCCGGATCCGCCTTCGGGAGAACTACTATCTTATCCTGAACGTCAGCCACATCCTCGTGATCCTCATTCTCATAATTTTCAAGCAGGAGAATGTCACCCGTGACGCATTCAGATGTTATGAAGTTAGGTCTGGCCTCCCATATCTCTATGCATTTTAACTGCAACGGATCATATATGACATCCGGCAGTATAAGCATGGACGCCCTCTGGAATTTCTTTTTGTTCTGATCTATGATCTTTCTCCATATATCGCCTGTGAATTCCGCAGGTCTGTTCACCATAAGCTGAATATCCGGCACCTCAAGATATGCCATGTCTTCCTTGCTTATGCCAAGTTTATCGCCTATATCTATAAGTATGTCTATGGCAAGGCTTAATGTCTTGGTGAACTCGAACTTGAAGAATTCCCTCTCCTCCATGGAATCCTTGAGGAAATCCAGAAATTCCCTGAGGTCCACATAAAAGCCTATATCCTCAAGTGCCTCCATGAGCTTAACCGAATCCAGAGGATTATGCTTAAGCTCCTCTATGGTCTGCCTCTGCTTTCTCGCAGCAGCGCTTCCCTTGGACAGGTCGAACTCGCGCTGGGCGTATGTCTCGCAGGTTATGTCGTATGTGCCTGAACGCAGATGTCCATATTTTTCATCAAATGTAACTCTTGTTATCCTGCCGTCCACCAGATCCTGAAAGTCAGAATCGTACTCCGACGCAACAGTATATATCGACATCATAAAATCGTCTATCTCTTTGTCCGTAAAATATCCTCTGTACACAAGGGATCTGCTAATCGCCTTCGATATGAATGCCAGTCTCGCCTGTCGCGCAAATTTCGGGGTTCCGTAATGCTTTATGCTCTCTATGAGCTGTACAAAATACTGTATCAGCGTTACCACATCATTGTGCGCCATAAGCCAGTTGCTTCTCGTATTCTCACGGTGGACACGAAGGCCGTTAAGAGCCCTGAGATCCTTCATCCTGTTTCTATTGAAATTGCATATCGCATTGTTTGTCAGATTGAACAGCGAATCCGAGAGGTCCGCAATCTCCTCCCTGGTGAACCCGGCTTCCGTCAGTGTCCCCAGCTTATCCTCCGTCGAGAAGTCATATTCGGAAAATGCTATCTCAAATTCTATCTTGTCATGGGCGGTCGGATCATCTATAAGCTTCTTATCGTAATACTTCAGAAGCTTCGCCTCCAGCCTGTCATCCAGTTCATCCGGCATCAGCCCCAGGAACGACTTCTTAAGAGATATGTACGGCTTGTTGCCAAGCTTATACATGAGGTCTCCATCCACCTCTCTGTAACCAATGTAGCTGAGTCCCTGATTCCATGCCGCAGACGTGATGATCTCCCTGTACAGGGAATAGTCAAGCGGATGGGGATTTTCACCTATGATCTCCGCAGGATTCCAGAATGCCATATCCGACAATATGGTGTTCCTGTCCCCAACCAGGCTGCTGATCTCCCTGTATGTATCCTCAGCCTCCAAAACAGTCCTGAACACCTCTTCGTCATCGACATCGGAGTGAACACCATTGATGCTGGCTGCAAGAGGTCTCATCTGAAATATCGTGACTGTATTGTCCTCATCTATTGCGAACTCCACATCCAGTGGATATTCAGGGTGCATCTCCTCCAGCTCACGCATGGATCTGATGAGCGCAGCCCAGTTCGCCGGCAGCTCATCACAGTCCACATTCCTGATTATGTATACCGTCTTTCCTCCCCTTCCGCTTGTAACCGCGTCTGTGGATGAATCATCGTAGGTTATCGTATAATATGGCCTGTCCTTCTTGATCTCCCTTGAAAATATAACGCCGCTGCAGCTGATATTCGTGATCTGTCTCTGTATGAGAACCTGTTCGCCGGACACATCGTCCAGATCACATTTATATGAATCCAGCACTTCCCTGACTGCCCTTACTACCGCCTCTCCGTCTGAAGGGTCCACTCCCAGAATACTCTCATAGTGACCGGCATTCGAAGTGTTGAGTCCGTCTTCATTTGAGGACGAGCTTCTGACCACGATATACCCTCCGGCAAATTCTTCTGCTATCTCCGCCGCAAGTCCATATGGATCGGCATCAAGCTCAGCTCCGGTTACTATCTTCAGCTTTTCCACTCTCGAATACTTCAATTTTCCATACAGGCTCTTAAGAACATCAGCCTTTGAAGAAATCCTGTCTGTCATGTTGCCTCCTTATTAAAAAAAGCTGCACTTAGTGTATACTAAAGTGCAGCTTACATCAATTTCTTTTTATATGTAATTGTACCGTTCTGTGATCTACTTCACTGTGAGAAGGTCGTCCACTGACTTTCTAGGCGGCATCTCCGGTGCAAATGCAGGATAACCCATAGCCACAACTGCGGCAACGGTCTGTCCATCAGGAATACCAACTATCTCTCCTACCTTTGCATCGTCAAATATTCCGAGTATGACTGTTCCAACGCCCTTATCATGAGCGGCAAGACAGAATGTCTGAGTTGCTATACCGGCATCGAACATCTCCCACTCGCTGCCCTTGCTTGTGCTGAACTCTCCTGACTTCTCATAGCCACATATTCCGTCCTTCTTGGTGACTATCATGAGCTGCTTCGCTCTGCTGACTGTCTTCTGGTTGAGAGGGAAATCCATAACGCCCTCTGCAGCTATCTTAGCGATGATCTCCGGATCCTCCACAAGTGTATATCTGATAACCTGTGTATTCTTCCATGATGGCGCATATGACGCCAGCTCAACAATCTCTCTGACTGTGTCAACACTCACCATCTCATCTGTAAACTTTCTCACACTTCTTCTGGTCTTGATACATTCTACTGCGTTCATACAATGTCCTCCTGGTGTAAAATCTTATAATAATCCCTGGATATATAATATCCCGCTCGTGAACTTGTCACCGACGTTATTCACGTAATTCCTGTATTCCTTATAGTCTATATAATACTTCTTTCCCCATGAAGATACAACAAGATATTCTCTTCCTTTTATGGTGCACACTCCTGTAACAGTCACATAATGTGAGTGGACATTCTCCCTGATGGAGCTCTTCAGCTCACCGTCCTTGTCCACATAAAGGCTGATACCCTTCTTGCCAAATGGATTGTATCTGTTAGGTCCTATGGCCAGTATGACCGGCTTATTCTTTCTTATGAGATGTCTTATATCTCTCAGCATCGATTCATCGGACTGCATCATCTTCCACTTTGCCTTGAGCCCTATGTCGTTCAGCATGAAATATCTGTTCATCGTATGCTTGAGTGCTATTCCCAGCATACCCTTGTGCATGAGAAGTATCACGTAGTGCACATAGAAAAATCTCACATACTCAAGATAGTCATGCTTGTTGTATAAGCCTTTTGGCTTGTTGATCTTTCGGATGGCATCGGTCATCATATTCGGATTCTGCTCAGCAAGATACATCGTGAGGTCTGCCATGGCTATAACACCACATCCGACCTTCTGCATCTTCTTTGACTTTGACCAGTTCTGATTGCCACCGTAGCTCACCAGATTCAGATTCTTTATCTTCACATAATCTCTATTAGTTAAATATACATCTTCCATTGTTAGTCCTTTCCAGCGCTATGTGCGCCATATGCCTGAAGTCATATATTAGTCTGCTCGTCTTTGCTATAGATTATATCATGAATCGCAATCCACATCAAGCATTCTTAACTGTGTTAAGTAGTTTTAAAAACTACATTCGTTGTTTTTTGATTATTTTCACTTTACTTTTTGCCGGTGATTTGTTATAAGATTATATGAGTTGGATAAGTGATCGCGGCTGCATTTTTGCAGGTGAGGAAAGTCCGGGCTTCACAGGGCAGGATGCCGGATAACGTCCGGTGGAGGCGACTCCCAGGCCAGTGCAACAGAAATATACCGCCATATTCGTATGGTAAGGGTGGAAAGGCGAGGTAAGAGCTCACCGCTGCCATGGTAACATGACAGGCTCTGTAAACCCCATCCGAAGCAAGACCAAATATAGCTTCTGCAAAGGAGCTTGTGGAATGATACAGTTGCCCGCTGCATTCCAGGTAGGTTGCTTGAGTTTTATGGTAACATAAATCCTAGATAGATGATCACTCTCGACATAACCCGGCTTACAGTCCAACTCATTCCCTTTCATAGTATTTTTCTTATATTTTGAACAAAAAATACGGCACGGAGACATTTGTTTTGCCTCTGTGCCGTATTTTTGTATTGTTGGTTATTCTTTATCCTTGTGTGAACCTTCATCATATCCTGAAGCATCCGCCACCTATAAATTCTCTGAGTATGGAATTTGCTGGTATGTATTCTGTGTCTATGTCGTGGAACATATCTATCAGACGCAGAAGTCTCGCCGCATCCTGGTAATGCTCTGAAGTCTCATCTACCCCGAGCAGCAATGGTCTCGCCTCACGCCGTATGGCGGTATATTCGTACAACAGTCCCGAGTTAAACATCTCATCAGCCTCGCTCTCATATGGGAAGATATATTTCTCCTCTCCCCTTCTGACTGAGCTCCACATGGAAAGTGTCTTCTCCACATCGTTCCCTCTGGTCCTGCTGTCTCTGACTATTCTCCTGAGCAGTCTGCTGTCTATGGTTGAAACCTTTGCCGGCTCGCCGTCCTCACCTTCAACGTACAACTGATTAAGGGGACTTATGTATATCTTGTACTTGTCTTCATCCGCCAGTCCGTATGTCATCTTCGGGTTAAGCGAATGGATTCCTTCCATGATGATAACATCATTTTCACCTATTTTGAGAAGGTCCCCATGATATTCCCTCACTCCGGTCTTGAAGTTGAAAACCGGAAGCTCTATCTCTTCACCGTCCAACAGCCTTGTCATATCCCTATTAAGTGTTTCAAGATCCATGGCCTCCAGGCACTCGAAATCATAGTTGCCATTCTCATCCTTCGGATTGTCTTCACGGTTCACAAAATAGTTATCCGCAGCTATCGCATGTGGTCTGAGTCCCATGGCACGAAGCTGGATACTGAGTCTGTGGGAAAGTGTTGTCTTGCCCGCCGAGCTCGGCCCGGATATCAGTATTATCCTACGCTTCTGTTCGGAAACTTTTCTGGCTATCTCATACATGCAGTTACTCTGCATAGCCTCGCATACCAGTATGAGCTCCAGTCCCTTTCCTGAATCGATCATCTCGTTCAGCCTGTCGATCGAATCGATACCGACTTTCCTCGCCCACTCCTTTGCAGTTGTCTTTAATGATGTTATACTTCTCTGCTCATCACCCATATAAATATCTACTCCATATCCGATATAAGTCTCAATGCCTCTTCCATGCATTCCTTTTCATGTGTGAGCTCACCGGCACGCCGTCTGGCATTGACCGTATCCGCCTTCTTCAGTCCATCAAGGACTTTTCCGGTCGAATCAAGCTTATCCCTCAGATACTCTCCGAGGATCTTGTCATGATTATGTATGAGGTAATATCCGTATTTATAATATACTTCATCCATGGCTGACTTATTACCAAAATCCTGTGCTGTCACATCCACGTTCAGTACAACGTAGTATTTGCCAGCATCTATCAGCATTTTTTCCTCTGTGATCTTCCAGCCATTCTCTGCGATGTACCTTCTCAAATGCTCTGTCTCCGACTGGGGCTGCAGCACGAGCTGACCGGCTGACTGTACCACATCCATGCCGGCTTCAAGTATATCCGTTATGAGGATTCCTCCCATGCCGGCTATTATGATGGAATCCACCTCACCCGGAGATATGGTTGCAAGTCCGTTTCCGAGTCTCAGATCAATACGGTCTGTCATATTCCATCTGGCTATATTATCCCTGGCTATAGCACACGGACCGGTTCTAACATCTGATGCTATGACCCTGTCCGATATGCCATTTGCCACAAGGTATATGGACACAAATGCATGGTCGCATCCAATATCACACACTCTGCCGCCGGGCTTTACCATGTCGGCAACAGTCTTCATACGAAGTGACAATTCTATATCTTTCATAATTATTATCCTCGCACCATCCATGCCAGATCGCGCGGTCCTCTCTGCTAGTTATACAGGAAATCCTTGAGCTTTCTGCTTCTGTTAGGATGTCTCAGCTTTCTGAGCGCCTTTGCCTCGATCTGTCTGATACGCTCTCTTGTGACATTGAACTCCTTGCCGACTTCCTCAAGGGTTCTTGGTCTTCCGTCATCCCATCCAAATCTGAGCTTTATAACTCTCTGCTCTCTCTCTGTAAGTGTGCTGACTACCTCGTCGAGCTGCTCGTGCAGCAGTGTCTGGTTTGTCGCCTCAACAGGTGTAGGGATACTCTCATCCTGTATGAAATCTCCAAGATGGCTGTCCTCCTCCTCACCGATAGGAGTCTCCAGTGATACAGGCTCCTGTGCGATCTTCATGATCTCCTGAACTCTCTCCTTTGGAAGTCCCATAACCTCTCCGACTTCCTCTGGAAGCGGCTCTCTGCCGAGCTTCTGAAGCAGATCTCTGCTCACTCTGGTAACCTTGTTGATGGTCTCAACCATATGAACCGGGATTCTTATGGTTCTCGCCTGATCTGCGATGGCCCTTGTGATGGCCTGTCTGATCCACCATGTCGCATATGTTGAGAACTTGTAACCCTTTCTGTAATCAAACTTCTCCACGGCCTTGAGCAGACCGAGGTTACCCTCCTGTATTAGATCGAGGAATAACATTCCACGTCCAACATATCTCTTGGCTATACTTACAACAAGTCTGAGGTTGGACTCAGCAAGCTTCTTCTTTGCCATCTCATCGCCTGCCTCCATTCTCTTGGCAAGCTCTATCTCCTCCTCCGCGCTGAGCAGAGGCACCTTTCCTATATCCTTCAGGTACATCTTGACAGGATCCTGTGTTGTGCTTGATATATCACCTGTATCTGTGAAATCTATCTTCTCAACATCCTCGCCCTCAGCGATCACGTCCTCGTCAAGTGTTGGCT
>NZ_JBEHVV010000044.1:0-23382 GCF_040227395.1 Coprococcus sp. RTP21428st1_C9_RTP21428_210409 | reverse complement strand
AGGCAGAAGGTCTTTTCGTAGGTGATAAACTCATAAGTGTTGACGGTAAAGATCTTATCGTTGAAACACATGATATTGAGCAGTGCGAGAAGCCTATAACTGTTTATAACTTCAAAGTTGAGGATTACCATACATACTTTGTTGGCAATTGCAAGATTTGGGTTCATAACAATGACTGTGTAAAGAAAGTCGAATCTGGTGAAATAGAACTGGAAACAAAAAAACAAAAAGGCAACTATGGTGAAATGAAGATGGATGAACACTATGACAGCAAGGGATTTGAGAAAATGCATAATGGTGTTGAATCACTGGACGATAAAATTCATCATGGTATAGATGGCGTATATAAGAATAAGGATCCAAATGGAGATCCTAAATTTATCATAGCAGAGGCAAAGTATGGTTCTTCGCAGTTAGGTAACACCAAAAAGAGCGGTCCGCAAATGGGTGATAAATGGATAAAAAATAATATAGGAAAAATAGTCGATGACCCAGATGACATAATCGAAGGACTTGCAACTGGTGATACTGTTAAGGAATTGTTCAGAGTAAATGTAAGTAACGATAACGGTTTAGTAAATGTTACAACTAGTGTTAAGTCATTAAAGTAGACAATTATTTACATCAAGAATTTTTGATATTAAGGAGAATATTATGCGAGATACAATTAAATCAAAAGAGTATTTTGATGAGTATATTTTGAAAATGTCAGAAGGAATCAAAAGATTTGAAGAGGGTATTGCTGCTGGAAAATACTTAAATGACAAGATACTTTTTGTAAAAGATTACATTTTACAAAAAAAAATCGGGATAATAATCGCTAAGTATTCAAAAGGTGATTCAATTGAAGAAATAAAAAAAGAATTTGAATCTTCTTTAGATTTGTTTGGTGAAGCGTGGGATGATTCAGTATACGAGAGCAATATTATTTTTGCTTCTTTAGCATATCTTCTGAATTTGGACGATGGTAAGTTGAATATAATAAAAAATAAATTGAGGAAATCTGAAACATATGATTCATTATTAGATTTTATCCTCATTGGAAATAAAAGTGAGTTTGATACATCGAAAATATCCTTTCCTCGTCCATACAAAAAGTTAGTAAAAAGCATTAACGATGAAGATAGAGATGCTTTTCTAAAATATTTGAGAGGATGGTATAAAGGCTCTGTAGATAGTGCTTGGTATGGTACACATGAACTGGTGAATAAATATCAGTATTATGGATATTGGTGTTTTGAAGCTGGTGCTATTGCAAAAAGACTTGGTTTTATAGATGACGATTTGAAAAATGAGCAATATTATCCATATGATATGGTTCATTTCGTATAATGATTCGTAAACAGTCCAGAAGAGAATGGAGTGATAAAATGTCAGATATACAAAATGAAAGACTCATTGAGTTTATATCTAATTCAAAAGTGGCGTTTATTAATGGTCAGTTCCAAGAAGCTTTTACACTCGCAAAAGAAGCAATTAAGCTTGATGAAAACTGTGCAGATGCTTATCAGTGTGCAGCTAATGTATGTATGTCACTTGGTAGATATGAGGATGCAATTGAGTATTACCAAAAAGCTGTAAACTGCGATCCGAACAATGGAAATCGCTTTTTCAGCCTCGGCTATGCACAGGCAAGCGTAAATAAGATTGCTGAAGCCATGCAGAATTTTGCTAAAGCAGATGAGCTTGGGCTGAATGAAGATGCCGCAGGACAGATGTATCATATCCTTGGAATTGTAAATCAGGAGTTTGGAAAGCTTGATGATGCTCTCATCAATTTGAAAAAGTCGGAGCTTATCATTCCGGCAGACATGGATATACTGAAACGCAAGGCGGTTATCTATGGGCTTCTTGATGAGATTACAAATGGCTTGCAGACTGCTAATCAGATGAAGCTGCTTGCACCATCTGACTATTCCGGCTATCAAGCTGCTTACATTTTGCTCAAACAGGCTGGACGTATAGACGATGCGTTTAAGGAATTGCGTTATGCTCGAATGAACCTCCCCTCCTTCCCTTTCGCTCTTTGCGGGGATATGGTGAATTACGAACTTGTTAAGCATGAACAAGATGGCGACACGATTCATTTTGAGAAAGCGTTAGCTTATATTAAGCATTTCCTGAAAAAAGAGAAACCGAGTATTTCTGATGTTGTCGAGTGCTATTTAACTGCCGCCGATCTCTATCTTCAGCTTGAAGATGCTGATAAAGTCATAGAGTGCTTAGTTGCAGCGGAAAAGCCTGTGTTCTCTTATAACAACGGCGTTCTGTTTGGAGAGTATACACCTCAACAGTTAGATCCAAACTCGATTTTAAATGAGATGAATGCCAATCTTTATCGCTATGAACAATTGAGTGTTGAACAACTGGAAGCGATGAGGAAAAGCGGTACATATATCACTCCGACTGAGGAATCTAAAGCAGACAACGACGAATACAAGCTCACTGACGAGGCGTTTGATATTTCTGCTGAGGATAGAGACAGAATCAATCGTATGTACATTGGTGCGTATACGTTACTTGAAGACAATCGTAAGATAATGTACTATGCTTTAGAGTTACAAAAGAGTCAAGAGCCTTCAATGATTGAACTCGGCTGGTACACGGAAGCGAGAGCAATGCGAGATCTTAACTTGGATGGTTGGCAGGATCAGTATGGTTCAGTTATTAAAAAGCTGAGAAATAATATACTGAAAGATCCTACAGACATCAATGCAATGATGCTTCGAGTGAGATGTTTAATCGATACTAAGCAGTTTGATGAAGCAGAAGAAAAGTGCAAGTATCTCAAGGAAGAATTACAGAAACCTCTTATGGAAGAGCTGAACGAAGCTAAGAACGGAGGTAAGTAATATGGCATTTCTTTTTCATGACATTGTACTTGATGATACAGCATTTAAAACGGCGTCCGATGATATGGCATCGCTGAAACAGCAAGCTGCTAATCTTAAAACCAAGCTTGAAAAAATGTACGAAGATGTAACAAGTGCATTGGATACTTCGGCAGGAGATGAAATTCAGTTTACAGCTAAAAATGTTCTTCTGCAGCCGATTGAGGATATGAGTGCAGTTATTCAGCATATTTCTGATACGCTAAATACTATAATAGGCACAGGATACTATAAGGATATATTCGTTAAGTTCGAGGAACTGAACGAATGAATAAAACGATATTTAGGAGGAATTAACTATGGCAGGCATGGGCAAAACAGGAACAGTGAATATCACACCTGAGATGATGGATGAAGCAATCAAGGCCATTCAGGCATACCGTACCACCGCTTTTGGTGCTGCTGACGGTAATGGTTCTGATGGTCTCTATGGTACTGTAAAGAAAGAGGTTGAAACCCTTACAGCGAGTGATTTCACTGGTTCAGCATCGAAAGGCTTCGTTAACTTTTACACAAACAATATTGAACCTGCAACAGGTTCAAGTCTCAAAGGTGCGCTTGAGATGCTTGAATCAATTTGCAAGAGTATCAAATCTGCTATACCAGATACTGAAGGCGTTGATGAGCAACTCGGAACGGAAAATAACAAGTAATTTATAGGAGGATACTAATATGGCAGGTTGTAGAGTAGTAAAAGCGTCAATGGATACGAGCGTAACAAATCTTTTGAACTATTCAACCCAGTATGGAGAAGCAGCAACGACATTTGTTGCCGCCTTTAAAGCTGCTATCGAGGCAATGGAAGGCGACGCTAAGGATGCTTTAGTTGAATTTTTTGAGACTAATATTGAAGGTCTTGTAACTAAGGATATTCCTGGTGCAGTTAAGGGCCTTTCAGAACTTCTCAAGGCGAATGCGCAGAATTTTGATGATGTTGATGCTCAGCTTGCGAATAGCATCAGAGGAAATGGTGGAGGCAATGGTGGCAATTAACCCACCTACATAAGTGTATAATGTACCTTCGCACTATAAAAAATAGTTGGTTGGATTGCGTACAGCCTCGGTGCTATTATTTGGCTGAGGCTGTACTTTTTATTAGGAGGTGGCAATATATGTTTAGAGAGTTAACCGATGCAGAACTTGCTTTACTAAGTGATTCTGAGAAAGAAGTATATAACAAAGAATTACTACTATATAAAGAGAGGATGGCTTTTGTCGGACAGCTTGAGAGAATCGAGGGTGCTGATTATCAGTATAGAAAGCCAAAGTTCAGTGGTATTAACCCAATTCCCAAAATTGATGTCCCACAATGTGATATTGTCGCTCCAAAGAAAGTTTCTTTTCCACAGGGATTATTAGATAAGATGCGTAAGGTGGTTGTTTCTTATTCGAGTTTTACTCCGCCTAGTAAGATCCACATTAAAGGAATGTCAGATCAGCGAGGCGGTGCTGTAAGGATAATGCCAACAGTCATGCCCATAGGGAAAATACAAGGAGCAACGAACACTAAGAAGAAAACCGAATGGAAAGAAAACTACGAAAAATTCTTAAGTGTTTTGGTCGGTTCTGTATTTGATTGGAAAGATATCCTGTGCTATGTCGCCGGGTGTATATTGCTTGGAGTGTATGAGGTGTTGGTACGAAATACTGCAAGAAGGAGATAAAAATCGAAATTCTTAAAAGCGATCAGATTCCGTTTTACAGTGCCTCTGTCACGGATTTAGCTTCTCAGGCGGTTGCCTTTAGTAGTGGATATATGCTGTTGTGGACGGATTCTTTTGGTGTTCGGTAGTATAGGATGTAACGATACCAAATCACGATTTACTAAATCGGGATTTGTGAGGGTAATTATGATAAATTTTTTGAATGATATAAGGAATGCAGAAAATCCAATATCCAATAATAGAAAACTTATAAATACCATAGCGATATTGTTTCTCGGAATAGCTTTGGGAACTTTCTCAAAATATCTGGATTTTCGTCAAACTGAACTTCCAGGTGTGCTTATGGCAATAAATGGAGTCTTAGATATTGGTAATTTTCTTGGGCGTTTTGCAATCTGGATATTGATTGCACTGTGTATTTCTATTTATAGCAATTCTGCAATAAGAGCAAGCATCAATGTTTTTGTATTCTTTGTTGGTATGGTTGCAAGCTACTATTTGTATTCAAACTATATTGCAGGATTTTTCCCAAGAAGTTATGCGATGATTTGGTTTGGATTTACAGCTGTTTCTCCATTATTGGCTTTTGTCTGTTGGTATGCAAAGGAGAAAAGCAAACTGGCATTTATACTATCAGCACTGATTTTGGCAGTATTGTTCAATATGTGCTTTGTATATGGATGCTGGTATTTTAATGCAAAATCTGTTTTGGAAGTGATAGTCTTTATTATTGGACTTATTGTTTTGAGGAGAGACACATTGAGGAGTTCTGCGCTAATGGGAACGATTAGTATAGTTCTTGCAGTTTTACTTGATATGGTTATTCCATTTCATTTTGGATAAACAACTTCCAGTTTGTAGGGAACAACAGATAAGACAATTTTATAATAAAACAGCGTCAGAGCATTTATGTGTAAAAGCATGAATGCTCTTTTTTTGTCCTTTCATGGACAAAGAACAAGAGAGCAGCTTTTGGACAAATTGTCCAGAAGTTCAAATAAAAAAGAAGGAGGATACCTGATGTATAGCAAAAATGGTATTCCGTGGGTAAGACCACCCACACAGGACAGGAAGCATAGAGAAAATAATATCGGGAGGACAGAACAATGGTCGATGAATTGACGCAGGAGTCGTTCCAGACAGGAAAGGCGATTGTGACTGTCAGCGTAGATCTGATTACTGCCATTGCAGATGCGTGCAAGCGGTCTGAACAGCAGAATCCTGGTATGAGCGAGGAACAGAAGGAGACATTGCTCGGCAAGGTTGTCGATAAGGTAATGTCGAATTATAAGGAAACGCATGGCTCATTAAAGGGATTCAACAGAGAGGGCAAAGATGTCACGCATATTGATGTGAATGATGAGAGAACAGCGGAGCTTTTAGAGAAAGCCTGTAAGAAAAGTCATATTCCGGTGGATATGAAAAAGGTAACGAGGGCAGATGGTTCCATCACGCATACTGCATTCTGTGAAGTGAAAAGCATAGACCAGATGGCAGCATTACTGAAGATGGCTTCCGAACAGGTACTTGAGGAGCAGAAGGAAATGACCAAGACACTTGTACTTTACGATGATAAGGGCAAGGAGGTTATGTCGGCTGACTTTGTAAATAATGGTGAGATAAATATGGATGATGTGGAAACACTGTCAAGATTCTCTACGAGATTTGAGATCAAGGATCACAAGAATGAAGTTTTGGAATCCGGAAGTATCACACCAAATGCAAAGGAGGAAATCAAGGAAGCGGCGAGAAAACATAATCCGAAGAAGGATAAGTCGCTTACGGAGAGAATCAAGGACAAGAAGGAGCAGTCACAGAAGAAACAGAAAGACAAGAACCGGCAGCGTGAAAAAACGAAGAAAAAGAGCCGGGATACAAGTTTGTAGGTGGTGCTTATGGGAAAGAAGAATATTGGCGGTGCCGTACTCGATGACCTGAAGGCATTACCCAAGAAAATACTGAAACCATATTACAAGAATGGAAAGCTGAATGCGAATAAGATAGCGATTGATGGAATCCCGTTTGTAATCATATTTTATGTGATAAATAAGTATGTACAGGCGGTGGTATCAGTAGATGGCGGCGATATGCTGGATAAGTGTGTTAAAGCATTTTCACTGATATTCCAGGTCAAGCCTTATTTTGCACCATCGTTTAAGCTGACACCGCTTATCTGTGGTATTGGCGCAGGTGTGGCATTCAAGCTCTTCATGAACTCCAGAAAGAAGAATGCCAAGCAGTTCCGTCCGAGAGAGGAATATGGCTCTGCCAAGTGGGGAATGGATAAGGATTTTGAACCATATACAGACCCGGTTAAGTGGAACAACATTCCGCTGACTGCGACAGAGTGGCTCAGAATGACGAGACCGGAACACCCAAAGTACGACAGAAACAAAAATATCCTGATTGTCGGAGGTTCCGGAGCAGGAAAAACAAGAGGATTTGTGAAACCGTCACTTATGCAAATGCAGTGTTCATATGTAGTGACTGATCCCAAGGGAACTGTACTTGAAGAAGTTGGTACCATGCTTGCAAGAGGGGCATGGGAGCTTGACGACAAGGGTAACAAAGTACCGAAGGTCGGCAAGAACGGACAGGTCTTAAAGACCAAATCCGGCAAGGTGATCTATAAGAGGACACCATATAAGATAAAGGTATTCAACACAATCAATTTCGCAAAGTCCATGCACTATAACCCATTTGCATATATTCATACGGAGCAGGATGTGCTCAAATTTGTGAATACGCTGATTGCAAATACAAAGGGGGAGGGCGCACAGAGCGGAGAAGATTTCTGGGTGAAAGCCGAGAGGTTACTGTTCACAGCGTATGTGGCGTACATTGTGAAATACTGTAAGAAGAGTGAGAGAAATTTTGTCTCACTTTTAGCCATGATAGATGCGTCGGAGACAAGAGAAGAGGATGAGGACTTTGAGAATGCCATTGACCTTATGTTCAAAGACATAGAATTTGGTAATGATGAAGAGGGCATAGAAGCTGATCCGGATTCTTTTGCAGTACGACAGTATCATAAATATAAACTTGCGGCAGGTGTAATAAGATGAAAGAGACTTTTTAGTACCTTAACAGATTAAAGATTCTCTTTGAGCTTATTACTTTTGGCTCAAATACAGAGGAAAGGAGCAGAACATGAGTAGTGAGAAAATAATTGTATTATATGAACGATTAAGCCGAGAGGATGAGAACCTTGGGGAGTCGTACAGTATATCAAATCAAAAGAAGCTGCTGGAAGATTATTGCAGAGAAAAAGGGTGGACCAGGTTCAGGCACTTCACTGATGATGGTATATCCGGCACAACCTTTGACAGACCATCCTTTAAGGCTATGATACAGCTTGTGGAAGATGGAGAAGTGGAAACCATTATTCTAAAGGATATGAGCCGGTTAGGGCGGGATTATCTTGTGGTAGGTCAGCTCCGGGAGTTCTTTCGCAAAAAGGGAGTTCGTCTGATTGCAATTAACGATAATCATGACAGTTACAATGGAGATGACGATTTCCTTGTATTCAGGGATGTTATGAATGAAATGTATGCCAAGGATATCAGCAAAAAGATAAAATCCACATTCAAATCCAAGGGAAAATCCGGAAAGCATGTGGCAAGTGTTACACCATACGGATACCTGAAAGATGAAAATGACGGAAACCATTGGATTGTGGATGAAGAAGCTGCCGAAATTGTGAGGCTGATATTCAAATGGACTATTGATGGGCTGGGTCCTTATCAGATAGCAAAACTTCTGCAGGAGAAAAAAGTGGAAATACCGGCAGTGCATATGGCACGCTTCGGGCAGGGGAATAACAGAAACAAGAAAGTGAAAGACCCTTATGGATGGGGTTCTTCTACAGTAGTCGGGATATTGAAGAAAAGGGAATACTTAGGTCACACGGTCAATTTTAAAACACAGAAGCATTTTAAGGATAAAAAGAGCCATTATGTATCAGAGGACAACTGGGTAATATTTGAGAATACGCAGGAGCCGATTATTGACCAGCAGACCTTTGATACAGTGCAGAAATTACGGGAAAATGTAAGGAGATACCCGGACGGATGGGGAGAGCATCATGTTCTTACCGGTCTTATGTATTGTGCTGACTGTGGTGCAAAAATGTATGTGCACCGGACAAGCAATGGAAAGAGGATTGCCCAGTATACCTGTTCTGCTTATACCAAGGTACCTTGCGGAACATTGTGCAAGACACAGCACAGGATTAACGAGTCAGTGGTGCTGGAACTGATAGGAGACACACTCAGGGCAATCTTTGAATATGCAAAGTATGACCGGAGCGAGTTCATAGACACCATAACAATGGCACAGTCAACACAGGAGGATGCAGAGGTAAAAAAGGTCAGGGCAAGAATCGCAGTGGCTGGAAATCGCTGTGAGGAGCTGGAGAAGCTAATCTGCCGTATTTATGAGGACAATATTCTCGGCAAACTACCGGACAGCAGATATGAGGTTCTTGATAAGCAGTATGCCAGGGAAAAAGCGGAGCTGGATGCAGAGATTAAGGAGCTGGAAGCGAAGCTCACAGAATATGAGAAAAGCAGAAATTCTGCCGGCAAGTTTATTGCACTGATTGATAAATATGAGAAGTTCGAGGAACTGACACCGGCAATGGTAAATGAATTTGTTGATAAGGTGCTGGTGCATGAAAGAGACAGAAAGGGGAGCATCCAAACCACGCAGGAGATTGAAATCTATTTCAATTTTGTTGGTCGGTATGTTCCACCGGCAATGATGACAGAACCTACTGCTGAAGAGCAGGCTGAGATTGACCGGATTAACAGAATCAAGGACAGGAGACATCAGCAGTATTTACGAAGAAAAGAAAGTGGATGGCAGAGGAAATATGAAGAGCGTGTAAAAAATGAAAAGCGTGCAAAAATGCAGGCAATGAAAGAAGAAATCCGCAGGCAGGACAGGGAGAACGGAGTCTATGCAACGGCAGGCAGTCTTGCATTGGAACCGACGATTGGAATGCCTGAATAGGATTTCGCAGAAAGCACTTGAGAGAAGTCTTGGGTGCTTTTTTCATGCTCAAATTTCCGCAGGAAATGCAGGGCAACCGGAGAAGTTGAACTGTGTTATCCGTCCTGTGGGATGACAGATTTCAACTCCTTCGGAGCAGAGTACAGAGGTGCAACCTTTGTCGGAGTTGAGAGGCAGAGCCTTCATCAGGTCAAGGGCAGAAGCCCTGCCCAGTTTATTGTCGTAGCGACAATAAGTACTGGGTATTACTTGCCGCAAACGCAAGGGTTTATCGGCTCCGCCATCAAAAAAACAAAACAGTGGAGAGGAGAGAAAAGACAATGAAAGCTTCAAGGCATAATGGCAGAAGTGGAAAGCATGGAGTCTATGATGTAAAGCATAATGACAGGGATTTTGATGTGGAGCACAGTGAACATATTGATTCGGAAAGAACAAAGCAGAATGTTTACTGGGACTGCTATCAGGGTTACAGTTTTGCGGGCAGTTCCCAAGAGAGGCAGTTTAATTTTACAGAAATTGAGCGTGCCTATTACTATGAGCATTATTCAGATTTTGTGGATGCACAGAATGAGAGGAATGAGCAGGCAAGGCATCCGGAGAGAAACAGAACGATTGATGATGTACTGAAAAACAATAAGACCTGCCCGGAAGAAAGCGTGATACAGCTTGGCAATATAGACCATGCGGTTACACCGGATGTGCTAGCTAAGGTATCAGCAGAGTTCTTTGACGAGTTCAATAAAAGATATGGCTCCCACATTCATATATTGGACTGGGCACTGCACCTGGATGAGGCAACCCCGCATATTCATGAGAGGCATGTATTTGACGCAAAAAACAAATATGGAGAATTATGTCCCCAGCAGGATAAGGCACTGGAAGAGCTTGGCTTTGAACTGCCTGACCCAGCAAAAAAGAAAGGGAAATACAATAACCGGAAAATGAACTTTGATGCAGAATGCAGAAAATTGTTTTTGGAGATAGCACAGAGAAACGGAGTGCAGGTGGAGTGTGAGCCGGTTTATGGTGGTGCAGGCTATCTTGAAAAGCAGGACTTTATAATTGAAAATCAGAAAAAGCGAATTGCAGAGAAGCAGGCAGTTCTGGATGAGATTACCATGAGAGTTTTGGATATGGAGAATTTTGTGGAACAGGTAGCTGAGGATGCCTATGAAAAAGCGTGTGAGGCAGTATCTGATACAATGGCAGAGCAGACCAGGGCGGAAGATATTGAGGAGCTTCGCAGATATAAAAAGTGGCTGACCTCGGATGAGAGAAAGACACCAAAGGACAAGCGGGATTTTGTCGGAAGGTGTCTTGATAATTTGGAAAACAGGCTCAGGGGCATGGCACAGAAAGTAGCCGGGAAAGTAATGGAAACATTGCAAAATCCACGCATAAAGGAGCAAAAGAAGTCTGAGGTAAAGGAACATGCAAGGAAGTCAGTCCGTGCCCTTCTTGAGGCAAACAGGAAGCTTGTAGAGGAGCAGAGAGCAAAGGTGGCAGAAACACCAGCACACAAAAAAGCAAGGGGAGAGGAATTGGGATAAGCATGAATGTATTTGCAGTAGTGAAAGAAAATGTCACTGCAAGGCAGGTGGCTATGCAGTATGGCATCAAAATCAACCGGAGTGGGCTGGCTTGTTGTCCGTTTCATAAAGACAAGACTCCCAGCATGAAGATTGATAAGAGATACTATTGTTTCGGCTGTGGAGATACCGGAGATGCGATAGATTTTGTGGCAAAATATTTCGGGCTTGCACCAAAGGAAGCTGCAATGAAGATTGCATCTGACTTTGGACTGAATTATGACGCAACCAACCGGGCACCACCGAAAAAGATGGCACCAAAGAAAACACCGGAGCAGATACTGGATGAAGAGCAGAAGCAGTGTTTTTGTGTTCTGTCAGACTATTATCATCTGTTAAGGAAATGGAAAACAGAATATGCACCGAAGAGCATGGATGAGGAATGGCATCCCTGCTTTGTAGAAGCTCTGCAGAATATCAGTAAAGTGGAATATCAGCTTGATACTCTCCTTGAAAAGGATATCCCTGACAGAGCTTCTGTTGTTTCTGACATTGGAAAGGGGGTGAAGTCGATTGCAGGAAGAATTGAAGAGTATCGGAGAAGTCAGGGCGATGCTGGAGAGCACAGAAAAGGGAGAAGTCAGGAAAACAGTCGGTAACTATCGTCTGATTTTGATGAATGACCCTAATCTGCAGGGTGCATTCCGTCTGAACATGTTTACGGATAAAATCGACATTACAAGGGATTTGGGATGGTATCGTGAAAGCGACAGCCTGACGGATGTTGATTTGAAATTCCTTGTTGTCTACCTTGAAAAGCATTATGGATTATCCAACGAAAAGCGGATTGAGGATGTGATAAAGGTCGTGGCAAATGAAAACAGATACCATCCGGTTCTTGACCGCATCAATTCCATAACATGGGATGGCTGGGAGAGGATACGCTATGCACTGCATCACTTCTTAGGGGCAGAGGTCAGTGAGTACACCTATGAGGTAATGAAGCTTTTTATGATAGGGACGATAGCAAGAATTTCATGCCCGGGCATCAAGTTTGAAGTAATGCTCTGCCTGGTAGGTGGTCAGGGAGCCGGTAAATCCACTTTTCTGCGTTTCCTTGCCATGGAAGATGACTGGTTTACGGATGACTTGAAGAAAATGGATGATGATAATGTATACCAAAAAATACAGGGGCATCTGATTATAGAGTTCCCTGAAATGGTGGCAATTCTCAATGCCAAGAATGTGGAAGATACCAAGTCCTTTATGAGCAGACAGAAAGACACTTACAAGACCCCATACGACAGGCATCCCAAAGACCACAAGAGGCAGTGCGTGTTTGCCGGTTCATCAAATTCGCTGGATTTCCTGCCTATGGACAGGTCGGGAAACCGAAGATTTCTGCCTATTCTTTGCAATATGGAAGAGGCGGAAACTCATATACTCGATGATGAAAAGACATCAAGGGAATATATCGACCAGATGTGGGCAGAGGCTATGGAAATCTACAGGAGTGGCAAATGCCAGCTGAGGCTTCCGAAAGAGATGGAAAAAGAGCTTTGTGAGTATCAGAAGCAGTTTATGCAGGAAGATACCAAGAAAGAGCTGATTCTTGACTATTTGGAGCATTACGAGGGAAGCATGGTATGTTCAAGGCAGTTATATTCTGAGGCATTGGGAAATGACGGAAATCCGGCACAATGGGAAATTCGTGAGATTAATGACATTATGAATAACTGCAGTAATTGGATTGCCTTTAGTAATCCAAGACATTTTCCTGAACCATACCGCAGGCAGAAAGGATGGGAGAAGCCTGACAACAGAGGTCAGGATTTTCAACCGATAACCAAGGAGCAGATGGAGCAGTTATCATTGCCACCGGAGTGGATGGAGAGATAAATGCCTGATAGGTTGTCGGCTGGTTGTCTATCCCGTTGCCAACCCCGTTGTCGGTTCTATGTTCTATAAAACCTTATATTTACTATGTTTTTAAGGGATATATATAGTTCTGACAACGAAAGCAACGGAATATTTGAGAAAAAGTAAATTTAGGAAAAGTAACTATAAATAAAAGGAATTGAGAGTTTTTAGAGGTCGGTTGTCAGCTTCCGGTTGTCAGCTGAAAGAGGCTCTTCCTTACCAGGCAGACATAAAGGAGAACACAAATGGAGAATAGAAAATCACACACACCGGTAGCACTCAGAAAGCAGATAGGTGGCACAATGTATGTTGTGAGAGTGCATTTCAATGAGGATGCCGAAGAAAGCATGAAGGACAAGATAAAGAGGCTGATTGAGAATGATGTTAGGGCAAATCAGCATACGGCATAGGTAGAAAAGCATATGGAAAACTTGCATATATTGTGGTATAATTAGTATGTTCAATAAGAGCGAAAAATAAGAATATTCTTAACAGATGAATTTATGGAAGGGTGAATTTATCATGAGGAAGAATGTAAAAATCATTGTTGGTGTCGTTGTGCTTATTCTTGTACTCGTTGTTGGTTCTTTTGTAGGACTCATAATTAACCGTACCAACGACCATAAATTTGGGAGATATGTATCAACGGAAGGTCCTTGGGGAATGACTGCCACCTGGGTATCGGAGGACAGTGCCAGTTATCTTGTCTGCAAGAAGGAAAACGATGAACCGTTTGCCAATGTTACAGCCTATTTTCAGGGTGTGGACGGTTGGCAGGCCTATGAGTTGAATAGCATCGATAGAATTGTTTATCTGGACATTGTAAAAGATGGCGTTGTTGTTGACGGCACCAGCGGCTATATGAAATTTGATGGAACTACATTTACTATTACAGATCTGGACAAAGATACCTTTGGTGCAGATGAATTTCATTATGTCATTACCGATAAGGAGTTCAGTCCCGATTAAAGTGTCAAACCTATTCCAGTTTGGGCATGAGGTTGCCGAAAATCAAAAGTGAATAAAAATGACTTTATAGCCATTGTGGAGAAATCTACAGTGGCTTTTTTCATGCAATGAAATGTATGGGTACTAAAAAGTCTTTGACATTTTGTTTCAGGTAAGACAGCCAAGAGTATTCTGGTTTCCTGTGGTGCGAGACTTGCACTATTTGACATCAAGGAAGTCAGGGAGATAACAGCATATGATGAACTCGACTTAGGGGACATCGGTAGAAGAAAGACAGCACTGTTTGTCATTATTTCGGATACAGATGATTCCCTTAATTTTTTGGTATCAATCATGTACACACAGCTTTTCAATCTGCTCTGCACGATTGCAGACGATGAATACCATGGAAAGCTCCCGGTACATGTGCGGTGTATCCTGGACGAGTTCGCAAACATCGGACAGATTCCGAAGTTTGACAAGCTGATTGCAACCATACGAAGCAGAGAGATATCGGCATCCATTATCCTACAGTCTAAGGCACAGTTAAAGTCAATTTATAAGGATAACGCAGAGACGATCGAGGGTAACTGCGATACATTTCTGTTTTTAGGTGGCAAGGAGAAGTCAACATTAAAAGATCTGTCGGAAGTGCTGGGTAAGGAAACGATTGACACGTACAACACCTCTGATACCAGAGGAACATCTCAGTCCTATGGTCTGAACTATCAGAAACTTGGGCGGGATATGCCATACTTGTTCGTGAAGAGTTCAGTTGCCTTGAATTTATCATGAACAGGGACACGATCAACTGGATTCTGAAAAAACTGAATACAGGAGGTCGAATATGGAGCATTTACCAAAGAAAATCCATCAAAACGGCATCAGCTACACGCTGGTGGGAGACTACTACATCCCCGATCTGGAGCTGCCGGAGGAAAGCCGCCCCATTGGGCGGTGGGGCCGGATGCACAAGGCGTTTCTGCAAGAACACCGGCCCGGCCAGTACAATGCACTGCTTCTGTCGGAAAAACTCTGGACATATCTTGCTGACCTGAACGAACAGGCCGCTGACCGGCTGGCGTGTATTGTCTCGCAGATGCAGGAGGCAGAGGGTGTCACCGAGGAACTGAAAGCCCGTGACCAGCTTGCGTGGGTCGGGGGCATGAACAGCATCCGCAGCCGGGCAGAGGAAATCATCCTGTCTGAGATGATTTTTGTCTGAGGGAGGTGGGCGCATGATTCTGGAAGAAATGTATAACGGCAGATTTTATCCCTGTGAAACGGTGGTCGCTGATTCATCGAGGTTCAAGCAGGCAGTCAAAGCCAGTGCCGCCCTGATGGACACTTTATCTGAGCGTCTGAGCAAAGAGGACTATGCACTGGTTGAAGAACTGCGGGAGCAGGTGGCAATCGCTCAATGTGAGGAAAACGAAAGCCACTTCAAATACGGCTTTTCGGCGGGGCTGCTTGTCCAGCAGGAAGCCCATGCGCAGATGTCGCAGAAAAACAAAGAATAGCATCTTCAATAGTGGCTGTTCCCAAACTGGGAACAACCACCACAACAGAATACTGCTTCATAAAAGCCATTTGCCAATCAACCGGCGGATGGCTTTTTTGCCGCTCCCGGATATGGAAATTTTACTTCCGCTTACGTCTGGCCTTGCGGTTGGGCGGGATGGGGCTGGCCTTTCCTCTCATATTGTTGGGGCTTTTGAGCTGCTTGGACAGGCTCAGTATCCGCAGGAATGCCGAGAAGTCCTCCGAGGAAATCTTCTCAAAGGGTATCTGCAACTTATCGCAGAACTCGTGGATCAGCATTTCTGTATCGCTGCCCTGTCCTATGGCCTGCTCAAATTTTTCCTTCACATCATCCAGCGTGGGCTGCGGGTCGGCGGTAGTCTTGTCCTTGCGGTGTGCCTCCCGGATGTCCCGGACGATGCTGTCCAGATCATCGTGCATGACGTGGCTGTAAAAATCGCTTTCCTGCACCTGCCCCAGTTCCAGCGTCCGCATATAGAGGTCATCTTCTCCGGGCGCATATTTGCTCATGACGGTCTGCCGGGTGGCCTCCAACACCAGATTCATCTGCTCCACCCGCATATTGGCGATCTGGTCGATACAGATTTCCATATCTATCATCAGCCGCCGGAAATTCGGGTGGGTAGCCAGTTCGCAGAGAAGCCGGTTGTTGATTTTGCCGCTGCTCAAAAGTTCCACCATATCATCACTCAGATGCAGAGATTGAAGTTCTGTGTTTGGGTGATTTTTATTTTCCGTCAGCCCCATCAGATAGTCGGTGGACACACCGTAAAAGTCCGCCAGCGTTGCAATCGCAAACGGGCTGATGTCCTTGTAGTCATCGGTTTCGTATTTTCCCAGCGCGGATTTAGACAGGCCGGTCTGCTCCGCCAGTTGTTCCAGCGTCAGGTGCTTGTCCACCACCCGCAGGTCTTTGAGCCGCTCCGGGATTGTCAGCTTTGCGTACATCCAAAGCCCCCTCTCTCGTTATCGTTTTTCAGTGATTACACCCATTATAGCACGATTCCATAAGCGTGGAAATATGCGGATTTCAAGCGTTTTTCCGACGTTTTGGATATACGGGAAAGGGCCTCTTTTTTCGGTAAACTGGTTCTTGCAGACAGGCACAGAACCTTGAAAATCGAATGACCGGCTGCAAGGGGTATGGCCTCCGGGGAAGTGACGCCAGGACAGAAATCGAGCGCACCAAAGAGGCCGATACGCCGGGAGAAATTCCGGGCAGGAGCGGCTTGCAGGCAGACCGGCGGACAGGAAACAAGTTTATCATGCGGGGCGTATGGCTCCGCAGCAAAGAAATGGAGGAAATCATTATGACACTGAGTATGAAAGAAAAGAAGATTCTCTACGCTTACGGCTGTCCCAGCCACCACAATACGGTGACACGGCTGAAATGGCTGACGGCCCTGACGGTTGACCCGGAGGCCAAACGCCGGATGCTGGGGCTGGCCCGGAAGGTGGAGACGGAGGTGGGCGAAAGCTGGTACGAGGATTTTTACCACCATCTGCGGATGGAGATGGACGAGTACCGCCGTCTCAAGCGCAGCCTGCGTGTGCTGAAATCTTACACTGATTATGAGGAGGATCTGTATGAGGAAGCTGTCTAAGTATGAGAAAGAAACTATCATCAACTGGAACGAGGCGGAGAACCTTGCCAGCATCTACACCTTCAACGCCAGCTTGAAGCGCAGGCTGGCTGATTTCAGCCGGAAATACCCGCTGCTGTGCCGGTTGGAGCGCAGCACGCCGGAGGGCAGCGTGACCTATGTGCTGGACAAGTCCCGGCTGTCGATCCGGCTGGTGCCGCCGTACAGCGAGGAACGGAAAGCCGCCGCAAGGGAGTACGCAAAGGAGCATGGCTTTCAGGTGGTGGGAGCGGAAGAAAAAATCGCTTGAAATCGGGGCGATTACGGTCAAAATGCCGGGTCTGCACCCGCTGTTTTGACTGGCAATCCCCGCAGGCGTATTCCGTATCCACTCCCCGCCTATGGGCGCAAATGTGCGGATACGGAGCCGGTGAAACTGGCAAACGCCGCTCCTGCGGTGGAAGCCAGCTTCGCCGGTGCGGGAGTACAGAGGGCAGCCAGCCCTTTGTGCCGGGGTGCAGGGGCGGCAGCGCACTGCTGGGGTCAAGGGGCAACGCCCATTGGCGGGTTAAGGGCGGCAGCCATTATCGGGTCAAGGACGAAGTGCCTTGGCGGGTTGAGGGCAGCCGCCCCATCGGGTCAAGGGTGAAACGCCTTGCCCAGGGAGAGTTGATGCCTGCGTCAACTCGTACTGGGTATTACCTGACGCAAAATTCGCAGGATTTGCGGCTTCGCCGCCCCTTCCCGGCCCCGCAGCATCTTCGCAGGAAGGAGGAAATCTGTTTGAAACTGACACGACACAATGGACGCTCCGGCAAGCATGGCACCTATAATCCCCGCCACAATGACCGCCGGTTTGATGTGGAGAACAGCGAACACATTGACGCAGAACGGGCAAGGCAAAATGTCTACTGGGACTGCTACCGGGGCTTTACCACCCATGAGTTCCGGGAGAACCCGGAGCAGTCGGATTTCAGCTTTGAGGAAATTGAGCGGATGTACTACTATGAGCATTACGGCGGCCATGTGGAGGCCCAGAACGCCCGGAATGAGAAAACCCGGCACACGGAGCGCAACCGCAGCGTGGAGGACTTGCTGAAAAACAACAAGACCTGCCCGGAGGAAAGCATCTACCAGATCGGCACGATGGGAGAATCCGTCCCGCCGGATACGCTCTTTTCCATCGTCAATGAATTTTATGAGGAATTTGAGCGCCGCTTCGGTTCCCATATCCACATCTTAGACTGGGCGCTCCATCTGGACGAGGGGACGCCCCACATCCATGAGCGGCACGTCTTTGACTGTGAGAACCGCTACGGGGAGCTGTGCCCCCAGCAGGAAAAGGCGCTGGAAGAACTGGGCATCCCTCTCCCAAACCCGGAGAAGCCCAAAGGCCGGAACAACAACCGCAAGCAGACCTTTGATGCGGTCTGCCGGACGCTCCTGTTTGACATCGCCAGACGGCATGGGCTGCATCTGGATCAGGAGCCGTCCTACGGTGGGAGGGAGTATCTGGAAAAGCAGGATTATATCCTGATGAAACAGAAGGAGCAACTGGCGGCGCAGGAGCAGAAGCTGGAAGAACTGACGCTCAAAATTGAGGACGTGGAGACACTGTTAGATGATGTTTCCGATGCGGCCTATGACAAGGCGGTGGAGGTCGTGACTGATACCGTCAGGCAGGAGACGCACAAGGAAGATATTCGTCTGGTGGAGGAATCGAAAAAATGGGTGCTTTCGCCGGAGCGCAAGGCTCCAAAGAAGGAGCGTGAGTACGCCGCCGCCCGTCTGGATGGGGTCATTAACAAGATTAAAAATGTCATGCAGACTGCTCTGGCGAAAATCCAGCGGACGCTGATGCAGCCGGAGGTCAAGCAGGCCGGAAAGGAGCAGGTCAAAAAGAAAGCCAAAGAATCCATTATGGATATGCTGGCAAAGGCAAAGATCAACGCAGACCGGGATAACCGGGAGCGTTGGGAACGGGAGGGGCGGATCGCCCCGAAAAAGAAACACGATATGGAGTTATGAGGCATCTGATTTTCTGTGGAAACCGGGTGCCTTTTTCTTTGTCTGGAGGTGAGAAAATCGAATGTGTTTGAAGCGGTGAAGCAGGCTGTCCCCACAAGGCAGGCTGCGGAGTTTTACGGGATACAGGTCGGCAGGAACGGCATGGTCTGCTGTCCCTTCCATGATGACAAACATCCCAGCATGAAGGTTGACCGCCGGTTCCACTGCTTCGGCTGTCAGGCGGACGGGGATGTGATTGATTTTACCGCCCGTCTGTTCGGGCTGAACAAAAAAGAGGCGGCCTTGAAGCTGGCGGAAGATTTCTCGGTCAGCTTTGACGCCAAAGGCCATGACCCGCCCCGCAGGAGGCCGGTCAAACGGAAAATCAGCGAAGAACTGCGCTACCGGCAGGCGGAGCAGAAATGTTTCCGGGTGCTGTGCGATTACCTGCACCTGCTGGAACGCTGGGAGAAGGAATATGCCCCGCATACGCCGGAGGAAGCATGGAACCCGCTGTTTGTGGAGGCACTGCAAAAGAAACCGTATACGGAGTATCTGTTGGATATTCTGCTGTCCGGCGGTATGGAGGAACGGGCCTGCGTGGTCGCTGAATACGGAAAAGAGGTGAGGAAGATTGAGCAGCGAATATCAGAGTTTACCGCCAGCCACCCGGCAGGCCGCCATGAGCGCAGCCGAAGCCTTAGCGCCGGAACAGAGCGTTGACGAAGTGCGGGAAAGCCTCTCTGTCACGGAGAAGGGCCAGCCCGCCAACACCATCGGCAACTGCCGGACGGTGTTCTGCCATGACCCGCTGCTGCGGGACGCCATACGGCTGAACCTCCTGACTGACCGGGTAGACATCGTGCGGAATTTGGGCTGGCGCAGGAACACCAGCGCCCTGACGGATACGGATGTGAAGTATCTACTTCTCTATTTTGAGCAGAACTACGGCCTGACCAGCGAGAAGAAAATGACGGCGGCCCTGTCCATCGTGGCGAATGAGAACTGCTACCATCCCATACAGGATGTATTAAACGGCCTTGTGTGGGACGGGACGCCCCGCATCCGCTCCTGTCTCCATCACTTCTTAGGTGCAGAAGTCAGCGACTATGTGGAGGAAATGCTGAAGCACTTCCTGCTGGGGGCCATCCGGCGGGTGTTTTCCCCCGGCTCCAAATACGAGGAAATGCTCTGTCTGGTGGGCGGACAAGGGGCTGGCAAGTCCAGCTTCTTCCGCCTGCTGGCGATCCGGGACGAGTGGTTCTCCGATGACCTGAAAAAGCTGGACGATGACAGGGTGTTTTTGAAGCTGCAAGGACACTGGATCATCGAGATGTCGGAGATGCTGGCTACCAGCAGCGCCAAAAGCATTGAGGAAATCCGTTCATTTATCAGCCGCCAGAAGGAAACTTACCGCACACCCTATGAGGCCCAGCCCAAAGACCGGCTGCGGCAGTGTGTGTTCGGCGGTTCTTCCAACACGCTGGACTTCCTGCCCCTTGACCGGGCCGGGAACCGGCGTTTCCTTCCCATCATGATTTACCCGGAGAATGCGGAGGTTCACATTTTGGAGGACGAGGACGCTTCCAGAGCCTACCTGTTGCAGGTCTGGGCGGAGGCCATGACGATTTACCGCAGCGGCCACTATTCCATGAAATTCAACAAGTCCATCCAGCGGCAGCTTGTGGAGGTGCAGAAGGATTTCATGCCGGAGGACACGGAGGCCGGGCAGATACAGGGCTTTCTGGAACACTACACCGGCAGCATGGTCTGCTCCAAACAGCTTTTCAAGGAGGCGCTGGGCCACACCTATGACGAGCCGAAGCGGTGGCAGCTTCACAATATCAACGAGATCATGAACACGGTGGTGACGGGCTGGAAGCCGTTCTCCAATCCGAGGATGTTTGCCGGATATGGCAGGCAGAAGGGCTGGGAACGGGACGTTTCCGGCAACGAACTGCCCGGCAACGAAGATGGATTTGTGGAACTGAGCGAGGAAGAATGCCTCCAGTTGGAACTTCCGAAGGAGTGGATCGCCTGAAAATGGCGGTCAGTTGCCGGGATGGTTGCCGCTTGGTTGCCGGGTTCGTTGCCGGGGATTTCCCTGTCTGGATGCGGGAAAAACCAGTAAATAAGGGATATTTTAATCATTATCTTTATCTCCGGCAACGAAAGCAACGAGATTTTTCAAGAAAATTCACAAAGTAAGATTTACAGGCCAGACGGTAGTTTACAGGTTTTCAGAGGTTCGTTGCCGGACTTCGTTGCCGGTGCTGCCGTCCGGCCTGTCTCTCTATGGAGGTAGCCTATGGAAAAAAGCAAAAATCAGAAGAATAAAGTCCGTTTTGTGGTGGTGCGGGAGTTCTCCGGGGAGAAGTCCATGCGGGAAGTCTTTGAGCAGCTCATTGAGCGCCAGACCTGCGAACACTTCGAGGAATGGCGGCATCAGCGGGAAATGGCAGAAAAAGCTGCGTAAAAACGGTTGATTCAGGGACAGGGACATGGTACTATAATGGTATCGTGTCCCTGTTCATAGAAGGAGAACGCTATGAGCAGGAAAAAACAAGTCTATGAGAAAATCACCGCTCTCTACTGCCGAATCTCTCTGGATGACGGCGGCGACAATGAGAGTATGAGCATCAGCAACCAGAAACTCATGCTCCGGGATTTCGCAGAAAAGCATGGGATGTTCCAGTATGAGTATTATGTGGATGACGGCTATACGGGCCGCAACTTCAATCGTCCCTCGTTCCAGCGCATGATCGCTGACATTGAGGCGGGGAAAATCGGCTGCGTGGTCACCAAAGACCTATCCAGACTCGGCAGGAATTATATCGAAGCTGGCAGCTATATCGAAATCTTTTTCCCCAAACACAATGTGCGCTATATCGCCATCACGGACGGCGTGGACAGCCTGACCCGTCAGGAGATGGACATTACGCCTTTTAAGAATATCCTGAACGATATGTACAGCCGGGATATTTCCAAAAAGGTGCTGGCGGGCATTACCACCCGCTCCCGGCAGGGAAAATTCTGCGGAGGGACGCCGCCCTTCGGCCTGATGCGTGACCCAGAGGACAAAGGGCATCTCATTATTGACCCGGAGACAGCGCCGATCATCCGCAAAATCTATGACTATGCCTTGGACGGGCTGGGCTGCATGAGGATTTCCAAACGGCTGATGGAAGAAAAAATCCCCATCACCCATGTCAAGGCCAACACGGAGTTTGACGCCAACTATTATTCCTGGGGCGGGGCGAGAATCAGCCATATCCTGCGGAATCCCTTCTATAAAGGCGCACATCTGGTCTTTCGGACGCACCAGAAGGGCATCCGCTCCAACACCTATGACATTATCCCCCGTGACCAGTGGGAAGTGATTGAGGGCTGCCATGAGGCGATTGTGACGCCGGAGGAATGGGAACAGGTGCAGGAACTGATTGACCGCAGGCCGACCATTCAGGGTAATTCCTGCCCCTTCTACAACCTGTTCCACGGCCTTGTCTACTGTGCCACCTGCGGGAAGTCCATGCAGGTGCGGTATGAGAAGGTGGGCCGAACCGGAAAGAACCGCTTCACCGGCAAGATGCGGGAACCGATTGACAAGGCGTACTATATCTGCCAGACTTACAACCGCATGGGCTGCAAGGTCTGCTCCAGCCACAAAATCGAGGCAAGGGGTTTGTACAATCTGGTGCTGAAGGATATACAGGAACTGGCGGCGCAGGCCATGAAGGACGCCGATGCGTTCTACCAGCGGCTCAGCCGCCGAATGGAGCGCCGGTATCTGGTGGACGCTTCTCAGACGGAGAAAGAACGCCAGCGGCTGGAAGCCCGGAATCAGGAAATTGACAGGATGTTTCTGAGCCTGTATACCGATAAGGCAAAAGGCATCCTGACCGAGCAGCGGTTTGTGAAGCTGACGGCGGCGCTGGAACAAGAGCAGGAATCCAACCAGAAGCGCCTGCATGACCTGGCAATGATGCAGAGCCGGGCGGATACCCAGGAGAGTGAAGTCCGCACCTTCATCAAGGAAATCCGGCGCTATGCCACCATCGAGGAACTGGATGAGGCAGTGCTGAACCGGCTTATCAGTAAAATCCTGATCGGCGAGGTTAAGAAGGTGGACGGCCAGAAGGTGCAGGAAGTCAGGATCGTGTATAACTTTGTCGGGGAAATCCCGGAGATTGCAGCGTAAATAGTTTGCCCCATCTCTCACAACCATTGAGGGATGGGGCTTTTATTTTGCCGTCGTCCGGCAGCATTATATTGATTGGGTTTACTC
>NZ_JBEHVV010000043.1:16390-24048 GCF_040227395.1 Coprococcus sp. RTP21428st1_C9_RTP21428_210409 | reverse complement strand
CTTGAGTCAATGGAATTCCCAGAGCCAGTTATTGAGCTTGCTATCGAGCCTAAGACCAAGAATGATCAGGGTAAGATGGGTGAGGCACTCGCAAAGCTTGCTGAGGAGGATCCTACATTCAAGGCTCATACAGACAAAGAGACAGGACAGACAATCATTGCCGGAATGGGTGAGCTTCACCTTGAGGTTATCGTTGATCGTCTTCTCCGTGAGTTCAAGGTTGAGGCAAACGTTGGTGCACCTCAGGTTGCTTACAAGGAGACATTCACAAAGCCAGTTGATATCGACAGCAAGTATGCTAAGCAGTCAGGTGGTCGTGGACAGTACGGTCATTGTAAGGTTAAGTTCGAGCCTATGGATCCTAACGGTGAGGAGACATTCAAGTTCGAGTCAACAGTTGTCGGTGGTGCTATTCCTAAGGAGTACATCCCAGCAGTTGGAGAGGGTATCGAAGAGGCAGCTAAGGCTGGTATCCTTGGCGGCTACCCAGTACTTGGTGTTTATGCTAACGTATACGATGGATCATACCATGAGGTCGATTCATCAGAGATGGCATTCCACATCGCTGGTTCTATGGCATTCAAGGAGGCTATGGCTAAGGCTGACCCAGTTCTTCTTGAGCCTATCATGAAGGTTGAGGTTACAATGCCTGAGGAGTACCTCGGTGATGTAATCGGAAGCTTAAATGCTAAGAGAGGCCAGATCGAGGGTATGGATGATATCGGCGGTGGTAAGATCGTCAGAGCATTCGTTCCACTTGCAGAGATGTTCGGATACTCAACAGAGCTTCGTTCATCAACACAGGGTCGTGGTAACTACTCAATGTTCTTTGAGAAGTACGCTCAGTGTCCAAAGAGCATTCAGGAGAAGGTTATCGCAGAGCATTCTAAGTAAGATATTTGACGAAAGACATTTTCCTGGTCTTTCAGGTCATATAAATAAAAAATTATATATGCTGGCAGGTTAAAGATTACATATCGTTAGCCTGCTGGTATAAAGAGATAAAAAATGGTTGAAAATCTCTAGTATTTTCTATATAATGATTTTTAGCCGAGTAACCCGCGTGGGGTATAATTTTTAAGGAGGATTTTATATCATGGCAAAGGAAAAGTTTAATAGAAGTAAGCCACATTGTAACATCGGTACAATCGGACACGTAGATCACGGTAAGACTACTCTTACAGCTGCTATCACAAAGGTTCTTTCAGAGAGAGTTGCTGGTAACACAGCTACAGATTTCGAGAACATTGATAAGGCTCCAGAGGAGAGAGAAAGAGGTATCACTATCTCTACAGCTCACGTTGAGTACGAGACAGAGAAGAGACATTACGCACACGTTGACTGTCCAGGACATGCTGATTACGTTAAGAACATGATCACTGGTGCAGCTCAGATGGATGGTGCTATCCTTGTTGTTGCTGCTACTGATGGTGTTATGGCTCAGACAAAGGAGCATATCCTTCTTTCACGTCAGGTTGGTGTTCCTTACATCGTTGTATTCCTTAACAAGTGTGATATGGTAGACGATGAGGAGCTTATCGAGCTCGTTGAGATGGAAGTTACAGAGCAGCTTGAGGAGTACGGATTCAATGATTGTCCTATCGTTAAGGGTTCAGCTCTTAAGGCTCTTGAGGATCCAATGGGACCTTGGGGAGACAAGATCATGGAGCTTATGGATACAATTGATTCATATATTCCAGATCCACAGAGAGATACAGATAAGCCATTCATCATGCCTGTAGAGGACGTATTCACAATCACAGGTCGTGGTACAGTTGCTACTGGTAGAGTAGAGGCTGGTGTAATTCACCTCAATGATGAAGTTGAGATCGTTGGTATCAAGCCAGAGATCCAGAAGACAACAGTAACAGGTATCGAGATGTTCAGAAAGCTCCTTGACGAAGGTCAGGCTGGTGATAACATCGGTGCCCTTCTTCGTGGTATCAAGAGAGAGGATATCGTAAGAGGACAGGTTCTTTGTAAGCCAAGTTCAATTACATGTCATACAAAGTTCACAGCACAGGTTTACGTTCTGACAAAGGACGAGGGTGGTCGTCATACACCATTCTTCAACAACTATCGTCCACAGTTCTACTTCAGAACAACAGACGTTACAGGTGTATGTAACCTTCCAGCTGGTACAGAGATGTGCATGCCTGGTGATAACGTAGAGATGACAATCGAGCTCATCCACCCAATCGCTATGAGCCAGGGTCTTACATTCGCTATCCGTGAGGGTGGTAGAACAGTAGGTTCAGGAAGAGTTGCTTCTATCATCGAGTAATCGCTGATAAACCGCATAAATAAAGAATTTTCAGACCTTCGAGGGTTCGCCCTCGGAGGTCTTTTTTTCTGCCTGAAAATGGTTTTTGACCCTATTTTGACCCTATTTTAGAGCAAAAAATAAGCTCTGACCCTACAAATGACATAAAAATCTCAGAGGGAAGATCTAAGGATAGGAGATTTACAGATAGGATAGTAAGGGTACAGGGGATAAAATATTTTGACATACACGTAGATGCGTGTTAATATGAATATAGAAAAAGGTGCTACCGATAGACGGTTAGCCCAAGAAAATTAGTTTGACAAAAATGCCGCTTAGTTTACCAGACCTGGGCGGCTATTTTTGTGGTTTATTACTATCTTTACCGAATGTGTATCCGGCACAAAAGCAGGTGATGCCGAAGCCCACTACTGCAATGAAATCCATAATACTCATTGGCTTAGCCCTCCTTTCCAATTCTTCCTGTAAAAGGTTTCTATGTAATCAGAGGGTCACAGTCCCTCTGGTGAAGGACTAACCGCCTACCGTTATGGTAGCACCCATGTCCCGATTATAGCATCCTGTAATTATGAGGGCAACATGGAAAAGTTGAAAAACGTCGGAAAACAAAAATTTATAAAAAATTAATAATTATTTTTTCTGCTCATAAATGAGCAGATTTTTTTTTGAGATAAGAAAAATCTACTCGTTTATGAGGAGATTTACAGCCTTTTGTGGTCGTTTGACTGTGTATAGAGGAGAAGGTATTATATATACAGAGAGGGGAAAACGTACACCAAACGGCATAAATGCCCCAACATAAATTTAAGGAAAGGATGTGATGGCATGGAGAAAATATATTATTCTGCTGATGATTTGATAGGCTTACTTGGGATCAGTCGCTCTAAAGCATATCAGATGATAAGAAGCCTGAATGCAGAGCTTGAAGCAAATAATTACATCACCATTCCCGGAAAAGTATCACGAGCTTATTTTAATGAGCGATGGTACGGTATGAGTTGTGCATAAGTTCTGAGCAAAGGTGTTAGCCTAGCTAACACCTTTGTTTGTTGAAAGGGGTTGATTTAATGGGTGTGTATAAGGACGATAAGACCGCAAGTTGGTTTTGTAAGTTCTATTTCAAAGACTGGCAAGGTGACAGACACCAGACTACTAAGCGGGGGTTTAAGACAAAAAGGGATGCTTTACGCTGGCAGGCTGATTTCATTGCAAAAGAAAATAGAAGCATGCATATTTCATTTGAAGCATATGTCAAAATATACTTTGAAGACAAGAAGAACAAGCTTAAAGAACGTACTGTCTATAATAAAAAGTACATGATTGACAAGCATATTCTTCCATACTTCAAGAACAAGAAAGTTGATGAGGTTACATCATCGGATATCATTCAGTGGCAGAATGCCATGGAAGAGAAAGGCTATTCACAGACATATCTTCGCATGGTACAGAACCAGCTTACAGCATTATATACGCACGCTGCAAAGATATATGGTCTTAAAAATCCCTGTGTAAGTGTTGAGAAGATGGGAAAATCAGATGCAGATCATATTGATTTCTGGACAAAGGAAGAATATGACAGGTTTATCTCTGTTGTAGATAAGTCTGATAAGTATTACGTGCTTTTTGAATTGCTGTTTTGGACAGGTATACGAATTGGTGATGATGATGATAAAATAAGACTAAATCAACGGAAACCCAGTAAATACAAGGGGTTGAGGCGATTTGGTCCTGAAAAAAACTTGCAACGAATCAACAAATTTATGAAGGAAAGGCCTATCTTTTATAAAAACCTTATTCAGATGAAAGAAAATATTCGCTTTTATCTGAGATGCTTTTACTGTATCACGAAAGTGATGATATTACAATTTAATAGCGAAAACAGGACCGAATTAGCTCGTAATGGATGAAAATCTGTTTAGCTGATTCGGTCATTTTTATTGATTGAAAGGTGATGAAAAAATGGCTAGAATTATTTCTATTGTAAACCAAAAAGGGGGAACTGGAAAGTCCGCATGTACAGCTAATTTAGCAGTAGGATTAGCACAAAAAAATATGAAAGTGTTAATCGTTGATGCCGATCCACAGTCTGATGTATCCGCAGGATTTGGATATCGTGATTGTGATGACAGTAATGAAACACTTACAGTTCTTATGGATGCAGTAATGAAAGATGAAGATATTCCTTCCGACGGTTATATCAGACATCAGGCAGAGGGGATAGACATTATCTGTTCTAACATTGGACTGGCAGGTACGGAAGTACAGTTGGTAAATGCAATGAGCAGGGAATATGTATTGAAACAGATTTTATATGGTATCAAGGATCAATATGATGCAGTCATCATAGATTGTATGCCATCATTGGGAATGATTACGATTAATGCGCTGGCTGCATCGGATGAAGTTCTCATTCCGGTTGAAGCGTCCTACCTACCAATCAAAGGATTGCAGCAACTGTTAAAAACAATCGGCAAGGTCCGTAAGCAGATCAATCCGAAGCTGCAAGTAGGAGGTATTTTGTTTACGATGGTCGATGCTCATACGAATGATGCCAGAAATAATATGGAGCTTCTCAGAAATGCATATGGAAGTCAAATCCATATCTTTGATAATTATATTCCATTTTCTGTAAGAATGAAGGAAGCAGTCAGAGAAGGACAGAGTATTTTCTCTTATGATCCGAAAAGCAAAGCTACAGAGGCTTATCGGAGAGTGACGGAGGAGGTGCTAGAAGATGCCATCTAAAAAAAGAGCAACTCCCGTTTCCTTACAGCCGCTTGATGCATTGTTTGGAACAAACGAAGAGTCAATCAATGGAATTAGTGAGATAGCAATCGGAAGTCTTCATCCATTTCCGAATCATCCATTTCAAGTAAGAGATGATAAGAAAATGGAAGAATTATCAGAAAGTATTATACAATACGGCGTATTGGTTCCTGGCATTGTGCGGTTGAGAGAGTCTGGGGGTTATGAGTTGGTAGCAGGTCATCGGCGAAAACGAGCATGTGAACTTGCAGGATTAGAGAAAATGCCGGTTATCATCAAAGATCTTACGGATGATGAATCAACGGTGATTATGGTAGATTCCAATATTCAAAGAGAAGAACTCTTAATCAGTGAAAAAGCTTTTGCTTATAAAATGAAATATGAGGCATTGAAACGACAGGGTAAGAGATCCGATTTAACTTCTTGCCAAGTTGGCAAGAAGTTGGCGGCAGAGGAAGTCAGTCAGAATACTGAAGATAGTTCCAGACAAATATTAAGATATATTCATTTGACATTGTTACTTCCCGAACTGTTGGAAATGGCAGATGATAAGAAACTTCCTTTTAACACGGCTGTTGAAATTTCATATTTGAGAAATGAAGAACAACAGGTGTTACTTCAGTATATGAGTAATCACAATATGGTACCGTCCATGAAGCAGGCAAAGGAATTGAAACAGATTTCAAAAGAACGGATGTTGACGTATTCAGAGATTGACCAGATTTGCATGAATGAAAGTACTGAAAAAGTTCAAGTGCAGATTCCGGCGAAAAAGTTGAAACAATATTTTCCAGAGACATATACAAAGACTCAGATGGAAGAAATTATATTTATGCTTCTGGCATCGTGGGCAGAAAGAGAGGGTGAAGAATGAGCAATGAAGATATGGCAAGTAGAATACAAGTCTATAGGAAAAAGATAGAAAAGATACGTGTTAAACAGATGAAAAGAGAGAAGTTTAAACATTTGTTGAAAACATTAAGATTATCAGCAGGAAGAAAGTGAAAGTATGGCTTTAAAAAATGTACGAAGATATGATGCGAACGGAAGGGAGCTTACGGAGAAAGATCTGGAAACCTTTCGATTGGATTCTCCTGTGGTTAGAGAAATATTGGCAAACCTCAATCGGGAGGTGACGGAAGGAATCAGACAGAAGGAGAAAAAAGGTGACGATTGAAGATGTAATTAAAAAATCAATTCTGCCGCTGGCATTTATGGTATTCTGGTTTTGGATGACAAAAACAATTATGAAATGAATGTAAATGCGATAAAAGAATGTCGCCTGTTATGCGACTTCCAAATGAGAAAAGTGTGTTATTCTGAGATCAAACAAGAGGCTAATAGAGTCAGGAGGATGACATTATGAGTAAAAAAGGATATAGCAGACCAGGATTCTTTGGATCCATAAACCATTATGATGCAAACGGAAAAAAGTAGGCGAGAGCAGACCAGGATTCTTTGGTGGTATGAACGACTATGATGCAAATGGAAAGAAAATCGGACATAGTTCGCCTTCCTTTTTTGGTGGTATGAATCATTATGACAATAACGGGCATAAAGTAGGTGAGAGTCGACCAGGATTCTTTGGCGGTTTAAACCATTATGATGACAAGGGGCATAAGCGGGGGCATAGCAATCCAGGATTTTTAGGTGGATTCAATCATTACGGTTAAAACTGCACAGAGAGCAGCACAAGCGGCAAGGGCTGCGGCAAAAGCCGCCGTGGTTACGGTAAAGGCGATTGCCAAAGCGACCGCACTTGCCATTAAAGCGATTATTGCCGGAACGAAAGCCTTGATTGCCGCTATCGCCGCAGGCGGCTGGGTGGCGGTTTTGGTTATTATCGTGATTTGCCTGATTGGTATGATCCTCGGCTCAGTATTTGGCATTTTCTTCTCAGACGAAGATTCCGGCACTGGAATGAGTATGCAGACCGTTGTGCAGGAAATCAATACCGAATACGATACCAAGCTGCAAGAGGAAAAGAACTCGGTATCCTATGATGTTCTTGAAATGAGTGGCAGCAGAGCCGTTTGGAAAGAGGTGCTTGCCGTTTACTCTGTAAAAACGAATACGGATCAAGATAACCCCCAAGAGGTTGCCACAATGGACGATGGCAAAAAGCAACTCTTAAAAGACATCTTTTGGGAGATGAATCAAATATCTTCCCGAACAGAGAGCAAGACCGAAACAGTTATTACCGAAACCGATGACGGACACGGTAATATCGTGGAAACTGAAAGCACGGTCACACAAACCTATCTGTATATTACCGTCAGCCACAAGACTGCCGAGGAAATGGCGGCGCAATATGGTTTTAACGAAGAACAGAAAGGCTACCTCGCTGAACTGTTTGCAGATGAAAACAATTACCTTTGGTCACAGGTGCTTTACGGCATTACAGGCGGCGACGGACAGATCGTGACCGTTGCACTCTCTCTGGTTGGCAATGTGGGCGGTCAGCCGTATTGGTCGTGGTACGGTTTTAACTCCCGTGTAGAATGGTGTGCTTGCTTTGTATCTTGGTGTGCCAACGAGTGCGGCTATATCGACGCTGGAGTTATCCCAAAATATGCAGGCTGTGTCAACGGAGTACAATGGTTTAAGG
>NZ_JBEHVV010000043.1:0-16238 GCF_040227395.1 Coprococcus sp. RTP21428st1_C9_RTP21428_210409 | reverse complement strand
GGTTTATACGGTCGAGGGCAACTCCGGCGACAGTTGCCGAGTCAATGAGTATTCTATCGGTTATTACGAGATTCTTGGCTACGGCGCACCTGCCTATTAAAATACACAAGCCGCCTGCATTTTGCAGGCGGTTGGATTACATATCAGAAAGATATTGTGCCGGTTTGAAAACTAAAAGTCTCAAAATACAGACTTAATAATTGCGATTTCACTCTCAAAGTGCTATAATACAAACTATATTTGGGTGGAGGTGCGGAAATGAAAGTACGGTACAACAAACTTTGGAAACTTCTGATTGACAAGGGAATGAAAAAGAGTCAATTACGAGAAGCGGTCGGGGCAAGCAAAAGTACATTTGCGAAACTCGGAAAAAATGAAAATGTTACCCTTCCCGTGCTGTTGAATATATGCGAATACTTAGAGTGTGATTTTGGCGACATAATGGAAGCCGTACCCGAAAATGAGGTGTAGGATCAATGAACAAGAAGATTTTAATTGTGGATGACGAAAAAGAAATCGTTGATCTGCTTGAAGTGTATTTGAGTAACGATGGTTATTCAGTATATAAATGTTATAATGGGTTAGAGGCGATGAAATGTATCAAACAGTCGCAGATTGATTTAGCGATACTTGATATTATGCTGCCGGATATTGATGGTTTTCGACTTTGCCAAAAAATTCGGGAAAAGTTTTACTTCCCTATTATTATGCTTACCGCCAAAATTGAGGATAGCGACAAGATTATGGGGCTTACGATTGGTGCGGATGATTATATAACGAAACCGTTTAATCCTTTAGAGGTTGTGGCAAGAGTAAAGACGCAATTAAGGCGTTATCAGAGCTATAACAGTCCTAATTTGAGCCAATCCGAAGAAAAAGACGAGTATGACATCAGAGGTCTACTGATAAACAGAGTCAGCCACAAGTGCTACTTGTATGGCAAAGAAATAGCCTTGACTCCGTTGGAGTTTTCTATTCTGTGGTATCTGTGCGAACATCAGGGTAAAGTTGTCGCCTCGGAGGAATTATTTGAAGCCGTGTGGAAAGAAAAGTATCTTCGCAACAGTAACAATACGGTAATGGCGCACATTGGGCGGCTTCGGGAAAAATTGAATGAACCTTCAAAAAATCCGAAGTTCATTAAAACTGTTTGGGGGGTAGGGTATGAAATTGAATAAAAAAGAAAAAAACTATCTGCTCTCTACCTTGTTCAAAGGGTATGTAATTCAATGTGCGATTTGCTCTGTGCTTATTTTTGGCGGTACTTTTCTTTTAGGAATTATGGCAGAGGAAATTCTCCGCAAGTATGTTTTGTATTATTACTTGTATTACAGAACAGTATATCTTTATATAGTGGCTGTAATCGTGTGGGGTGGCTGTATTATATACATGACATACCTACTTTTGAAAAAAGTAGTCGCCTATGTGTACGAGGTACAGGCTGCGACAGGAAAAATGTTCGATCAGAATGTCAGTTACATTGAAATGTCCCCGGAGTTGAGTGAAATCGCCGCTAACATCAATCAGTTAAAACAAGAGGCTGAAAGTAATGCAAGGCTTGCAAAAGAAAATGAGCAGCGAAAAAATGACCTGATTATGTATCTTGCACACGATTTGAAAACACCGCTTTCTTCTGTAATCGGGTATCTTACTTTACTGCGTGATGAGTCGCAAATCTCAAAGGAACTTCGAGAAAAGTACCTTTCAATCACTCTTGGTAAGGCAGAACGGTTAGAGGATCTGATTAACGAGTTTTTCGAGATAACACGATTCAATATATACGATATTACATTACAATACACGAAAATCAATTTAACTCGCCTGCTGGAGCAACTTGTATATGAATTTAAGCCTATGCTCAAATCAAAGAATTTGCAATGTAATCTTTGTGTTGATGATGATATAATGCTTCGATGTGACGCAGACAAAATTCAGCGTGTTTTTGATAACCTTTTGAGAAATGCGGTTATCTACAGTTTTGAAAATACGGATATCACGATCAGCGCACAATGTCAGGAAGATACGGTCAGCATTATTTTTTGTAACCACGGCGATACTCTGCCGGAAGAAAAGTTAAACAGGATTTTCGAGCAGTTTTATCGGCTTGACGCAGCGAGAAGTACAAGCAGTGGAGGAGCTGGATTAGGTTTGGCGATTGCAAAGCAGATTGTTGAACTACACAATGGTACAATCGTTGCAGAGAGCCAAGAGGATCAAAACAAGTTTTCAATTACTTTGCCGTTGGCGTAGGAAAATTGTAAGAATTTGCATAGAAAAAAAGAGGAATATCTTACGAGCAATCAAGAAAATACGGGCTTCTGTTTTGGTACAATAAAAGTATCAAGATAGAGGCTCGTATTTTTTGTGATACAGCATAAGGAGGAATGATGAAGTTGCTAAGAAAACAAATGCTGCTATGTTCTATTTTGTTTCTTGTATTTACGCTATCTGCCTGCTCTGCAATTGGGCAGACAGACGAAAACAATCTTACAGATAGCGCAACATCCGCAGAAAAAACGGTATCAGTTG
This sequence comes from Coprococcus sp. RTP21428st1_C9_RTP21428_210409, assembly GCF_040227395.1. NCBI lineage: Bacteria > Bacillati > Bacillota > Clostridia > Lachnospirales > Lachnospiraceae > Coprococcus > Coprococcus sp. RTP21428st1_C9_RTP21428_210409. The sequence continues at coordinate 13,709 of NZ_JBEHVV010000043.1, read as the reverse complement.
TACGAGGGACAATTACTCCAACCGTTTCAACGCAAACGACTATTGTTCCGGCAGTACCGTTTATTATTTCCTCACCCGAAAATGGCATATTTAATACAGCGGTAGAATTAGAAGAAAAAATCACTGCCGGGCAAATTATTGGAACTGTGAACGGCAAAGAATTGAAATCTCCGGTGGATGGTACAATTACCTCTATTGCCCCATCCAATGAAAGCGTACCGAGTAATTATCCCGTAGCGATAGTGCATTATACAGGATTTGCCCTCAATGTAGAGGCAGATAATTTTTTGAGTACCTTACCGGAGTATGCAGAGTTGAAAGCAAAATTTCAAGTATATGATGGTGTAGGACCAACCGATATGATTGCCGTGGTGTCGCCTGCCGCAGATGAAAATGCGTTTACGGGAATCGTGCCGCAAGAGGGCATTCTGCAATGCTTGATCAGTCAAACAGTCGATGTGAAATCGGGGCAAAGTGCAACGGTAGTCATAACGGCGACAACGAGAAATGATGTCCTTATATTGCCGCTGTCGGTAATAGCGGGTAGACAAGGGACGGGATTGGTTACTGTAATTACTCCGAATGGAGAAAGAGTGGAAACAAAAGTGACATTGGGTGTGACAGACGGAGCCAATATAGAAATACTGTCCGGCTTAGAGGAGGGCGATGTAGTTTCTGCTACTCCGCCAAACCTTGATCCGAGGGGGATTTGATAAAATGAAAGGAATTTCCGAAAAGACTTTAATCAAAATAAAGGATTTGAAAGCAAGCGTCAAATTGAATAATGGCGATATGCTGACAACAGTAACCAACGCTAATATGGAATTGCAACGAGGGCGCAGTTATGCCATTGTCGGAAAGTCCGGCTCAGGCAAAACAAGCCTTATATCCATTATTGGCTTGTTAAATCGGGAATATGAGGGCGAGTACCTTTATGATGGTATATCTATTTCTGCTTTGAAAGACCGTGATCTGTCTATACTGCGAGCCAATAATATCGGATTTGTATTTCAGAACTACTCTCTGATTAAGCACTTGCGGGTATGGGAAAATATCGAATTACCCCTACTCTATGCCAAAAAGTCGTTTACCGCCAAACAGCGTCACGAGATAATTACAGGCTTGCTAAAAAGTGTCGGCTTAGAAAGCAAGGAAAATGATTACCCAATCAATTTGTCCGGCGGTGAACAACAAAGAGTTGCAATCGCAAGGGCGCTTGCAGTATCTCCGGAAGCCATTTTATGTGATGAGCCTACGGGAGCGTTGGATAAAAAGACGGGAACGCAGATTATGGAACTGTTGCACAGCGTCGTAAAAGAAAATGGAATTATGCTGCTGTTGGTTACGCACGATCCTGATATTGCAGATACCTGTGATACGATTTTTGAAATGGATGGAGGGAGGATAACTTGTGCTAAAAATGATACTTAAAGACCTTCGTCTGTCTCCACTTAGAAGTATTCTGACAAGTGTTTCAATGCTTGTAGGCATTATCGCAATGCTTGGATCGGTATTAGTTGGTACGCTTGGACGGGAGTATTTGATTTCCGTAAACGCACAGGTATATGGCTGGTCACCTACTTACTCATTCGTGATAACGGAATCCGATTTTCACGATAGAAATAAAATGGAACAATTATTCCAGAGATTTGAAGCCATTGATGATGTAGCCGCTGTTACTTTTTCTATGGGAGAAGATATTCGATTTGCACCAATGAAAGATTTAACGCCAATACCGCCGAATGATGTTTACCAAAACCTGATGGCTTTTGATTTAGTTTGCACCACGGAGGCATATAGTCAAGTCTATAATCTTCCAATGACATCCGGTAGATGGTTAGAGCCTTCGAGTGAGGGCGGATCGCTTGAAGTGGTCATAAACAAAGAAGCTAAAAACTATTTTAATGATTCGCCCTATGCTGCAGGAAATGTAAAAAGCACACTTTCGTTAACCCCATTCAATATTGTCGGAGTAGTAAACGATGGCAGGGATTTTCCGACTATCTATGCGGATTCTGCGGCGATCCTCAATTTCGCACCAGCAATGTGGCAAGTACAAAATGCAAATGTGTATTGGCATCCCACAACAGGACTGACAATCGAACAGATACATTCTGCCCTTGGCGACATTTTGACTGATACCATTGGCGGTTACTGGGAAAGTGCTGGGCGGAGTGATATTGGAGATACCTATGATTCGGTATTGTCCATACTGCAATTAGGGCTTTTGGTTACTTCGCTTTTGTTGCTGTTTGTTTCCGTATTAGGGCAGATCAATATCGGACTATCTTCATTGGAACAGCGCACACATGAGTTGCTGATCCGCAGAGCGATAGGTGCTTCACGAACAAATATTGTGGCATTGGTTTTAGGCTCACAGTTGATTTTATCAATATTCGTTTGCTTTGCAGCTATTTTGATTTCGCTGATTTTGGTGCATTGTATTGGAGCGTTGCTCCCTGTGGATTCCCCGGTGGGAACACCGAGTTATCCAATCAGCGTTGCTGTTGTTGCAGTTGCTGTGTCTGTGCTTACAGCATTATTGGGCGGATTATTACCAGCATTGAAAGCAGCAAAATTAGAGCCTGCATTGGCTCTTAGATAATAAAACTCAATTCAAGGAGGAAACAAAATGAAACGAACAATCTCAAAATCCGAAAGACCGTACAGACTGTTATTGTGTGTTATGATTTCTTTGCTGGTGATTATGCTGGCAGGCTGCTCCACTTCTTCGGACTCCGACACAAACACAAGAGGTTTCACGGACTTTGCTACCATTGAAGAAGAATACCTAACGACCATTGAGAGTTTGAATTGGCCGGAGGGCTTTACGCCGCCTGATGCTTTGGAAGGCGAAGATACGGGAGCGTCTTTTCAGATAGGATATGGCGATACAAGAGCATCTAACCTTTGGGAATATTCTTGGATGCAGGAATGGCTTGATACTTACAATACGGATTCGGAAAGGGCGGCAAAAGCCTTAGCTGAACTCGAAAAAGCCTTTGATATGCCTTATATGGGAACAGATCGCTGTGATGACGCCACACGCAAATATCTTCGTGATAATATTGATAAAGCTAAGTTGGGAGATCCGTCTGGATTTACAGAGTGTATTCAGGCAAATTATGCCGATTAAAAATGGCACATAGGAGTTTTGGTGTTGGGAGGTGAGCACATATATGCAGAGAAAACGCCGTAAGAAAAAACGATTTGGAGTATTTTTGTTTTTGCTTGTAGTTTGTATCGGCATAGGTATAATGTTTGTGCCGTGGGCAATGCAGCCGGAAAATTTCAGAGAGGTAAAGAATAAAATAAATGGTTTTCTCTACAAAGAAGATTTTCCTGACTCTTATAATGCAAAATCGCTGATTTTGGTGGATTGTTCTGATGATGAAATATTTGTTTCAAAAAACGAGAACGAGCCACAAATTCCTGCAAGTTTAGCCAAGCTGTTTGTTATTGAGTATGCGTCAACTTTAGCAGACCTTGATAGTATCGTTGTTGCAGACTATGGTGCTATTTCACTCACGAAACCTGGCTCGTCTGTTGCTCAAATCAAGGGAAAAGAATACTTTTTACACAATCTATTTGCGGCAATGTTAGTACCGTCAGGGAATGACGCAGCTTATGTGGTTGCTGATTATTGTGGAGGATTACTTTCGCCGCAAGCAGAAAGCTGTCAAGAGCGTGTGAGGATTTTCATGGAGAACTTAAACCTGCATTTGCAACAGCAGGGGTACTTAGACACAGTTTTATATGATCCGAGTGGTTTTGATATGGAGGCACTTACCACCACTTTAGATTTGAAAGAAGTAGTATATCGGTTGTTGGAATACTCGTGGTTTAGAGAAATTGTATCTCAAAACACTTATACGGCAACACTGCCTGATGGCAGTACACAAATATGGCAGAATACAAACGCCTTCCTTGATCCGACATCCGAATATTACAACGAAAATGTATGCGGAATTAAGACTGGCTCTCTGTCTGACGACTATAACTTGATTGTGCTTTATCAGCAGCACGGAAAAGAGTTTTTGATATGCAGTTTAGGCTCTCAGTCCGATTCCTCTCGTTATGACGATGTGAATTTTATTCTGAAAACGATTGATGAATCGTATTATCTCACGCAATAAATCTTATGTTGTCCAAGACAAAAAAACTAACCAAGGGGGGTGATAATATCGGACGAATCGTAATAATGGAGTTCAAAGCACAAGACTCAACAGCCTTTGACGATATGCTGGCTTTTGTAAAACAGCACCCTGATTTTGAAAAATTAGAGATTTCATATGAGCCGACATTATCCCTTTCCGGCTTAGAAATCAATTTGAGCCGGCGCAGAGTTATCAATAACGGTCAGGAAATTGAACTGACCGTCAAAGAGTACGATATACTCTGCTTGCTCGCAGCCAATAAAGGTCGTGTTCTTACATACGAGCAGATTTATGATAAGGTGTGGGGCGAAATATCAGCAGGCAATGAAAAGGATACCGTAGGCTTTCACATTCGGAATCTTCGTAAAAAACTTTGTGATACAAACTCTCACTTTTCCATAGATAGTGTTCGTGAGATCGGCTACCGCTTTAACAGTCAGTAAGCAGTCCCTCGTAGTTCATAATGAATTGCGAGGGATATTATATTGATTCTGATATGGCAGATGAAATCGAAAAAGTAGTGCATGATATAGACCAACGGATCCGGCAGGAACATTTTGCAGGAGATATCTTTCCAACCAATGTAGCACCGATCATTGAAAAATCAGAACATGGATTGAAACTGGATGTTTGCAAGTGGGGATATCCATTGTCACAAGGAAAGAATCTGGTTATAAATGCAAGAGCAGAATCTGTTATGGACAAACCTTCTTTTCGAAATGGAATCCTCTATCACCGCATTTTGATACCGGCAAGTGGGTTCTATGAATGGAATCGGTTAAAAGAGAAAAATACATTTTCCAGATATGATGCACCAGTATTGTATATGGCTGGCTTCTGTGATTGGTTTGAGAATGAACGACGATTTGTGATTATGACTACAGCAGCCAATGAATCTATGATAAAAGTACATGATCGTATGCCGCTGATATTGGAAAAAGGACAGCTGAAAGATTGGTTCGATGACAGGAAAATGGAGCAAATTCTGCATCAGGTACCGGTTCAGCTAAAACGAGAGGCAGAATACGAACAGCAGAGCTTATTCTTATAATGGTTCAGAGGAGAAATAGAAAGATGCAAATATTTGTTGATGCAGATGCCTGCCCAGTGGTTGCGATCATTGAAAAGATTGCAAAAGATAATAGTGTTCCGGTAATGTTGTTGTGTGATACAAACCATGTTCTGTCATCGACTTATAGTAAAGTTGTTGTTGTCGGTGCAGGAGCAGATGCAGTAGATTATAAACTGATTAGTATCTGCCATAAAGGAGATATTGTCGTATCACAGGACTATGGTGTGGCTGCAATGGCATTGGGAAAAGGTGCTTATGCTATTCATCAATCAGGTAAAGAGATAAGTGGAAAAGTAAGTTTCAGAAGAAAAAGCAGGAGCACGAGAACACTAAAAAGGAACTGGCAGAAGTTCAGAAGGATTATCAGAAATTATCCGGTGAGAAAGAAATTCTGCAGGGAATTGCAGACAGATATAACCGACTTTTACGCATGTTGGGGAAAGATATGGTAGAACGACTGGTGCAGGACGATATCCGGATGCAGGCGGAACTTGAAGCGAAAAAGCAGAAAGAACAAATGCCGAAAAAAATAAGTGATCGCATACCATGGGCGAAAGAACAAAGTGAAGAATACAATGCACAGATAAAAAAGAACAAAGCAAAATACAGAGGAATGGAGTTGTAAGAATATGAAGAAACAGATTTATGATGAAAAGAACGGACTGAGCTACACATTGCATGGAGATTATTATCTGCCGGATCTGGAAATCAATGAGGAAGAACCTACATATGGGAAATATGGAATAATGCGAAAAAAGTTTCTGAAGGAACACAGGAGTGCAAGGTATCAGTATCTGGTACTTACCGGGAAATTGACGGAGCATTTGAATCAGGTCGATAAAGAAGCGAGAGAAAAAGTTGAAATGCTGGTGGAACAGATGGCTGAGCAGTGGGGCGTGACAGAAAAACTGAAGATGCAGGATCAGATGGAATGGGTTAGGAAAATGAATAATATTCGTAGCAGAGTAGTAGAGATTATAGATGTAGAATTGATTTGTGTTTAGGAGGACAAAGCGGCAGATATAATGTTAAAAGTAGTTGCGTGCGCACGCATATTGTATTATAATACTGGTGGTTAGGAGGAATATATCTATGAAACTATTAAAATGGCTTTCAGTAACAGACCGATTTTACAAAATCTATTTGGATAAACAGCTTGCCCCCTTTGGAATCAACAACAGCCAATATATGTTTTTGATTAAAATCTGTCGTTCGCCTGGCATTTTACAGGATTCTTTAATTGATATGTTTTATGTTCATCCGAGCAATATTGTACGGACAGTTGCGGCATTAGAAAAGCAGGGAATGATTATGCGTTCCCCAAATGATAAGGATAAGCGGACGTGTAAGCTGTATCCTACGGAACGTGCGCTGTCTGTAATTGATGAGATACAGACGGTATGTGAAAAGACAGAAGCTCTTTTATTGCAAGGCTTCAGGGAATCTGATAAAAACCTCTTTATTGATTTGCTGATTCAGGCAGGTGAAAATATTACAGCGGAACTCCGTATAGAAAGAAAGGGGGATGAATTTAATGACTGAGAATCCCCTAGGATATGAAAAAATTTCAAAACTGTTGAAAGATTTTGCCATTCCCAGTATTATGGCGTCTCTTGTCGGCTCAATCTACAATATTGTGGATCAGATTTTTATTGGTCAAGGGGTCGGTTATCTGGGAAATGCAGCAACCAATGTTGCCTACCCGTTCTCTACCATCTGCCTTGCTATTGCACTGCTGGTTGGAATTGGCAGTGCTTCCCGTGTTTCCCTCTGTCTTGGACGCAAAGAGCCGAAAGCTGCCGCCAAAGCAGCGGGAAATGGTATTGTTCTGATGGGGATTTTCGGAATTATTTATTTATTGGTTGGTGAAGCTTTTCTGTCTTTGCTCCTAAAGGCATTTGGGGCAACGACAGATGTATTTCCATATGCAAAGCAGTATGCCAGCATAACATTGATTGGAATGCCGTTTCTTATTGTAACGAATGGTATGAGCAATTTGATTCGAGCAGATGGAAAACCAAAGTATTCAATGGTTTGCATGGTTATGGGAGCTATTATCAATACCATTCTTGACCCTATTTTTATTTTTGCTTGCGATTGGGGGATTGCCGGCGCAGCTTGGGCAACAGTTATTGGGCAAATTTTTTCCTTCATACTCGCACTCCGTTATCTATGGCGTTTCCAAACAATCCATTTTGAAAAAGAGTCGTTTTTATTGGACATCAAAGAAAGTATGAAAATTTGCAGCATGGGAATCAGCAGCAGCTCAAACCAGATTGCAGTTACCGTGATTCAAATCATTCAGTACAATTCGTTGACTTATTACGGCGCATTAACAAAATATGGAACAGATATTCCCTTAGCTGCTTGCGGAATCGTTATGAAAACAAATGCCATAATCCTTGCGATTGTTGTAGGAATCTCGCAGGGAACACAGCCGATTATCGGCTTCAACTATGGGGCAAGGCAATACCATCGTGTACGGGAGGCTTACCTGCTTGCGGTAAAATGGAACCTTGTTGTTTCCACAATTGCTTTCATCGCATTTCAATTTTTCCCGCAATCTATCATTTCGCTATTCGGAGATGGGAACGAGCTGTATTTTGAATTTGCTGTTTTGTTCATGCGTACCTATCTTTTCATGGTGTTGGTAAATGGTGTGCAGTTGCTTTCTTCCAGTTTTTTTACCGCAATAGGAAAATCGTTAAAAGGTGCTCTGTTGGCATTAACAAGGCAGACCTTTGTGTTGATTCCGCTTACCCTGCTGCTCCCGCTTCGTTTCGGAATTATGGGAGTATTGCTTGCGGGACCTGTTGCTGATTTTTCAGCGTTTATGCTATCTGTTGTACTGGTGGGTATAGAATTAAAAAAACAAAAAAATGACATGTAAACAACAGCTCTATGTGAAAACATTCTTTTTCCGCCGTTAAGTAATCAAGAAGCAAAAACTTAAAAACCGTTGCGATAAATTTTATAAATTTAGTAGGATAATATTTAGAAGTAAGGATTGAGAAAAATATGGAAACTATAAAATGGGTTCTATGTCCTATCTGTGGAAATAAACCCCGAACGATAATGCAAGAAGATACCGAATTAAAGAACTTTCCACTCTACTGTCCGAAGTGTAAACAGCAAACACTTAACTGATCTTGCAAAACGGAGAAAAACAGTAATTATAGCAACACATAATGCTAATATTGCAGTTGGCACACTTCCGTATATTAGTATACTAAGAACTCATGAGAATGGAGTATATAAAACGTATATTGGTAATCCTTTTTATGATGAACTTAGAAATATAAATGATGAAACAGACACTAAAAACTGGACTCAAGAAAGTATGCATACTCTTGAGGGCGGTAAAAATGCATTTTATGATAGGAAGGATATTTATGAATCAGGAAAGTAAAGTGATTAATGTACATTTGGAGAAAAGAGAAAATAAAGATTATTTAGTATTTGGCTTTGAAGAAGTTGCAGAAGTATGTCTTAATGATGATGAGAGTCAAAATAATTTGAAAAGTATATTTGTAAAGTTACTTACGGAGATTACAAAGTATCCAATTGAATTACAGTTTTTGGAAAAACCAGAATATAAAACAGGATTATATATAGATGTGTGTAAAGAATATATAAAAGATTTAAATAAAGAGATTACGAATGTAAGAAAAAATATGCCAGAAAAACTAAAAATACAGTGATAACACCATGATAACAAAAATTCCGGAAAACCACACGGACACAACGGAAAATCCGGATTTTTCCACACAAATCACATAAAAAATCACTATTCGTATACCGCAATACACCGGTCTGATATCGTGAAGGTGGTAGAACTGTAGGTTCAGGAAGAGTTGCAACTATCATCGAGTAATCGCTGATAAACCGCATAAATAAAGGATTTTCAGACCTTTGAGGGTTCGCCCTCGGAGGTCTTTTTTTCTGTCCGAAAATGGGTTTGAGCCTCATATTTAGCAGAAAACAGCCAATTCCCGCATCATGTCCTGTAAAAAACACTCGAAAAACACTATTCTGTCAATGAATGTGTCAAGTTTTTAGCAAAAGCTTGACATGTAGCATCAGCCCTTGCCGAAGGCAACTTAAAATGGGCTGATGTTCAATAGAAAGGAGGCAACAGATATGGATCAGAAAAAGTCCGGTTCATTCCTAAGAGAACTGAGAAAGGAAAAACAGCTTACCCAGGAACAGCTTGCTGAGCGGTTTGGAGTAACAAGCCGCAGTGTGTCAAGATGGGAGACAGGCAGCAATATGCCGGATCTCAGTATCCTGGTGGAGCTGGCAGATTTCTATGATGTTGATATCAGGGATATCATTGATGGAGAAAGGAAGGGTGAGGACATGAATAAGGAAGAGAAAGAGAGATTGCAGCTTGTAGCGGATTATGCAGAAACTGAGAAGAATACATTGTTGATGAGGTTGCGTATATTCAGCATAGTGGGGTTGATTTCACTGATTGCAGGACTGACGATGATGGTGATCAGCAGAGATAACAATCTTCCGGTCTATGATTATTTGATGGGGACGCTTATGGGAGTTGCTATAGGTGCGTTGCTGGTTGCGGTGTTCTATTCAACCGGAGTTTTAGAAAACATGAGGAAGCGGAAAAGAACGCTTATGAAAGTGCTTTTGGTAATAAGCATATTAGTCCTGCTTGGAACATTCATCGCGGCAATCATAGCATCGTTATGATATATATAATGAGCATTGCGACGGGGCGCTTGCGCAAACTATGTTCAATATGCTATAATTTTTGAGGTCACAATGCGGATGATCAGTTTGTGGCATCCACATGAGCACAGATATTTTGCGTGAGATATAGTAAATATGAATAGTGCAATCATTTTTTATGACGAAAGAATTACAATTATATATGTATAAGCCCATAATATGGTTGGGCGTATCTACCAGCTACCGATAATAGTTGACTACGACATGGATTGCCGTGGTCAACTATATTTTTGTGTAAAAATATGTGTGTGGATACAGAGTATGGATGGGGTTTTAACAAAAAATATAAAATGATTTTGGAGGGTGCGCGTATGAGGTATGATGTGATAATTATTGGAGCGGGACCAGGAGGAATATTTTCTGCATATGAGCTGACAAAGCAGGCTCCGGATCTCAAGGTTGCAGTGTTTGAGGCTGGACATGAGCTTAAGAGAAGAAAATGTCCGATAGACGGCACAAAGATCAAGAGCTGCGTGGGATGTGATAGCTGCTCGATCATGAGCGGATTTGGCGGTGCAGGTGCATTTTCCGATGGAAAGTACAATATCACAAATGACTTTGGCGGAAGTCTGTATGAGTACATCGGCAAGAACGAGGCCATAGACCTCATGAAGTATGTGGATGATATCAATATGGAGTACGGCGGAGAGGGTACGAAGCTTTATTCCACTGCCGGCACAAGATTCAAGACAGTGTGTCTGCAGAACAGACTTCATTTGCTGGATGCCTCGGTCAGACATCTTGGCACGGACATCAACTATATAGTTCTAGAGAATCTGTATGCATATCTTCAGGACAAGGTGGATTTCTATTTTGACACTCCTATACAAACGGTGGAAAAGATGGAGGATGGAACATATAGTGTATGCTGCAAGAAAGGTATATTTTTCTGTGACAAATGTATCATATCCGTGGGAAGAAGCGGAAGTAAGTGGATGGAGACAGTGTGCAAGGACCTTAATGTGCCTACAAAATCTAACAGAGTAGATATAGGAGTCAGAGTAGAGCTTCCTGCAGCTATATTTGCACATTTGACGGATGAGCTATATGAGAGCAAGATAGTATACAGAACGGAGAAGTATGGAGACAAGGTGCGAACTTTCTGCATGAACCCAAGGGGCGCCGTGGTTACTGAGAATACTAATGGAATCATAACGGTAAATGGCCACAGTTATGAGGATCCTGCAAAACAGACGGATAATACAAACTTTGCGCTCCTTGTGGCAAAGCATTTCTCAGAGCCGTTCAAGGACTCCAACGGATACGGCGAGAGCATAGCGAGACTCAGCAACATGCTGGGCGGCGGAGTAATAGTGCAGAGATTTGGCGACCTCATAAGGGGACAGCGCTCCACCCAGAGCAGGATAGAGGAAGCGTTCATCACACCTACGCTCAATGCCACACCGGGAGATCTGAGCCTTGTCCTTCCAAAGAGAATTCTGGATGGAATAATCGAGATGATCTACGCTCTTGATAAGATAGCCCCAGGAACGGCAAATGAAGATACACTGTTGTATGGAGTTGAGGTCAAATTCTACAACATGGAGGTTGAAGTAGATGATAAGCTTGAGACAAGATACAAGGGGCTGTATATCATAGGAGATGGCAGTGGAATAACACACTCCCTTTCACACGCATCTGCAAGCGGTGTATACGTAGCAAGAAATATTGCACATGGCGAATAAAACGAATAGATATTTATATAGAAGAAAGTCATTCAAAACAGAGTATCGTGATAGGAGTTCCAGATACTCTGTTTTTATTTGATAAATGAGTTTCAAGTGAAAATACATTTGTTTGACTGGATGGGAGAAGAATGGTAGAGTTGTAAATGGCATGAAAATAGATTTAAAGTCTGCAACAAATATGAAAACAAATTTAACTAAGAAAACTATTAGTGGCATTGTATAGAAGACACTATATGATGGATTATTTTCGAAAGAAGAAAGAAAATAGGAAAATATGGAAGGAGCAGTTATAAATCAGATATGCGCATCTATGGATTCGTTCTTTGATACAGAAAAGAAAATAGGCGATTATATCGTTAGGAATCCCAAGAAGGTTGTGGATATGACAGTCGGGGAGCTGGCAAAGGAGTGCGGTGTCAGCGAGGCCTCGGTGTCGAGATTCTGCAAACGAATAGAGCTGAAGGGATTTCACCATCTCAAGATATCGCTGGCGAGAGAACTCGTGGATGCCAAGGATGACGGAGAGATATCTGGACATATATCTGTGGATGATATGGAAGGTTCTCTGAGAGGAATACTGTCGAATAAAAGTGTATATACAATCCAAATACATAATTATATACGGAGGAAACAGACATGAAAGATATCAAATGGGCAGTTCTCGGAACAGGAGTTATTGCAAATGAGATGGCAGTGGCACTCAAAAAGAATGGCAGGAACATTTATGCGGTTGGTAACAGGACGTATGACAAAGCGGTGGCATTTGCTGAGAAGTATGGCATAGGTAAGGTTTATTCAGACTACAATGAGATGTTCACGGATCCGGAAGTGGACGTGATATATATAACGACTCCGCACAATACACACATACAGTTTATGAGAAGAGCGATAGAGAATGGAAAACATATACTTGTGGAAAAATCTATAACATTGAACAGCGATGAGCTTGAAGAGATGCTGGAACTGGCGGAGCAGCACAATGTGATCATAGGAGAGGCGATGACTATTTATCATATGCCTATTTACAGAAAACTTAAGGAGCTACTGGACTCGGGTGCACTTGGCAAAGTCAATCTCATAACCATGAACTTTGGAAGCTTCAAAGACTATGATATGAACAATCGATTCTTCAACAGAAACCTTGCGGGAGGGGCAATGCTGGATATAGGTGTGTATGCCCTGTCATTTATAAGGTGGTTCATGGACTCAAAGCCAGACAAGCTTCTTTCACAGGTTAAGCCTGCGCCTACTGGAGTGGATGAGCAGGCAGGACTTTTGCTTATGAATAAGGAAGGACAGATGGCAACCGTTATGCTGTCTCTTCACTCGAAGCAGCCGAAACGTGGAATGGTATCATGTGAAAACGGATATATAGAGGTGATGGAGTATCCAAGAGCGTGGGAGGCGAAGGTCACATACACAGATACAGGCAAAACTGAGACTGTCGCAGCCGGAGAAAATGCGGATGCCCTTGCGTATGAGCTTCAGGACATGGAGAGTGCGATATCCGGTGATGGAGATATGTATCTGGAATATACAAAGGATGTCATGGATATGATGACAGAGTTCAGAAGATCATGGCGATTTACATATCCAGAGGAAGAATAGGTAGATTGTCATATGTAGGGGAGGCTGTTTAGAATAATTGCACACAATTGTCAGATAAATAAAAAAAGTCATTGACATAAGATTGCAGTGGTGGTATCTTATAAAAGCTGTCGCATGAGCAGGCAGCAGACGACAGCTTTTATAGGTATACAACATGATATGTCACTGAGACATGATTATAAATTACCTGAAAAAAGTTGTTGACATACACACTTCGGTGTGGTAATATTTAGAAGTTGTCGCCGAAGAGGTCAGACATCAGCAACCGAAAAGGTCTTGAAAAAAAGATAAAAAAGTTGTTGACAAAGAACTTCAGATGTGATAGCATATAGAAGTTGTCGCTGAGAGGCGAGAGCACAAAGAACCTTGAAAAATTAACAACATGACAACCCTGAAATTCCAAACAAGAATTTCAAGAACGTCGGATCAGAGATG
>NZ_JBEHVV010000042.1:0-24869 GCF_040227395.1 Coprococcus sp. RTP21428st1_C9_RTP21428_210409 | reverse complement strand
ACATCATTTTAAACTCATAACTATAACGCATAAAAATACCCTCCTTACTGGTTGTCCAGTAAAGAGGGTACATATCAAAAGTAAACCTGTGGTTTAAAATTTTTTATTCAGTTTTCCCGTTCTGCTTCGCAAGCTTGTACTGGGTCATCTTCCTCTTGGAAGCTATGCGCTTATGCTTCTTTGCCTCAGCCCGCTCCGCAGACCGGTCAGGAAGAATGCCACAGGCCTCAAGGGCTCTCGGCCATGGCCCAAGGTAGGATTTTATCCAGCCAACCTGCTCCGGTGTAAAGTCTGACTTTTTCGGATATCTTCCAAGTGAAATATATGCGTCCAGAAGCATCTGACAACATTCTTCACGTGTATAGCCAGCTCTCTTGTTCTCCATACCTCTTTCCTCCGGATCATCTCTGCGTTTCTATGGCCTGAGAATTATTTTACTTTGACAGACTTCACTGAGCTGCCAAGTCCCATGTATCTCTTGCCATTTATTGTCTTGTAAGCTCTTACTCTCACATAGTATCTCTTGTTCTTTGCTAGATTCTTGATAGTTGCACTGCCATACTTTGCGCTCACATACTTTGTCTTTGCAGACTTAAAGTTCTTGTTTGTAGCATATGTTATCTGATATCCGGTAGCACCGCTTACCTTCTTGTAGGTCACCTTAAGACTTCTGCTGCTGTTTGATGCAAGCTTTGTTATTGATGACTTTGCAGGGGTAACTATCAGCGTTACGATTCCGCTTGCCTTGTTGTAATTGCTGTTGCCTGAGACAGTGATCTTTATCTGTACTCTGCCCGGCTTCTTGGTTCTCACAAGACCTGACTTGCTGTTTACTATCGCAATATTCTTGTTTGTTGATGAGTAAGTTACAGTTCCCTTACCAGCAGCCTTAACAGTTATATATCTATTGTATACATATAATGTGTTGCCTGTCACTGTCTGGTCTGCCTTATTGATCTTGAAGGTCTGCTCAACACTGCCTGTATAATCGTTCTTACCTGTTATAGTTACCTTGGCTGTTCCGGCGTTCACGTTATTTGCATACGATGCTGTATAATCAGCCGCCTCAAGTTTCTTACCGTCAACTGTTACTGTAACCTCAGGCTTCTGTGCCTTGCCTGTATATGTCACATCTGCAACTTCTATAACTGTGTTGTCCTTTGTGAGTGTAACCTTTGTATCCGGCTCCTCTGGCTCTACAGGAACCTCCTTGACTGTTATCTTGATAACGATCTGTCCAGCCTCGTAGTTCTCTGTTCCCTCAGATGAAACTGTGATCTCAGTCTCACCGACAGCCTTGACTGTCACACGTCCTGTCTCAGGATCTACCTCTGCCACCTCTGGTGCAGATGATGCAAATGTAAGTGTACCCTGTCCTGTAACCTTGAGATCAAATGGCTCTGCATTTTCAAGAACCTCGATCTCAGTCTTTTCTGTAGTTATCGTCTTTGTAGACTTCTTTATCTCGAACTCGCCCTGAATTGTACCAGAGAACTTACCAGTTCCCTTTACTGTACAAGTACCCTTTCCGGCATTTACGTTATCACTGTATGTAACCTCATAGCTGCTTGGATCAAGCTTCTTGTCATTTACATATACGGTAACTTCCGGTGTGAGCTCCTCTCCAGTGTACTCTGCGTCTGCTATCTCAAGCTTTGTATTGTCCTCAGTGAGTGCTGTCACTGCCATGATCTTGTACCATGCAGTTCTTCCACCTCTTGATGTGATCCTGCACACAACATCATTTGTCAGGTTGATCTTGGCTGAAAGTCCGTCAACCACAACATAATGGCCATCCGCAGTTGTCTTGTATGTCATGTCAAGCTTTACAAGATCTGCGCTCTCCGGCAATACAACACCGACCTCAAATGGATCAGCCTTTGTTCCTGTTCCATTCAGAACCTCTCCATTTGCCTTGTATGTGTAGATAGAATTCCAATTCTCATCGGTTTCTGTCTCTGTGGTAAATGTTATCTCTGTTCCATCTATTGTCATGGACTCAAATGTAGGAAGTCCTGAGAATGATGCTGCTACATCTGCTCCTGTGAGCTCATAGTGAAGCTCGATAGTGTCGTTATCCTTTGCATCCAGTGAACCAAGCCCACCGTTGTCAAAGTCGTCTCCGTTGTATGACAGCATCCATCCTGACATTGAGTAGTCAGCAACTGATGCAAGTCCGTTTACAGATACGATATATGGGCCATAAGCTGACTCTTGAATATCGTAGGCTATTCCGGCATTATCCAGTGCACGCTTTACAGCGTCAACCGCGGAAGCTGCCTCAACCTTTGTGTTCTCAAGGATAACTCCATCCTTTGATGCACCATTTATTCCGGCTGCACTTGCTGTGTAGTCATATACACCTATGTTGAAGATAGTAACTCCGTCAATTACAGTTCTTACCTTCTTGTATGTCTCTACAAATTCTCCATCTTCTGCTGTCAGAGGAACATTTGCCATGATCTCTGCTGCAGGTGCCACGTTCAAGATGGCCTCTCCGTCATTGATCTTGGTAACTGTGTCAACTGTGAGCTTCTTGACTGCCTCTATATTAGCAGCCGATACATATGAAGCCTGATCCTCTGTGATTCTCTCATCTGCTGCGGCTGTGCATGAATATGCAGATCCTGATATTGTCAGATCCTCTGAATAGCCTGCAAATACGCCTGTTGTGGCTGTGTCGCTGCCATTTACAGTTCCTGCGCTGTAGCAGTCTGTGATCTCCACGCCTGCGTCATTTGACGTATTACCCTTGAAAACACCTGCAATACCGCCTGCATTTGTCTGGCCTGTGATCGTTCCTGCATTGTAGCATGAAATGATCTTGCATCCAGGATCCTGTGGATAGTATTCATTGTGGCTTCCGAGTATTCCACCAACATTTGTCTTGGCTGTGATGTCACCATAGTTTGTCGAATTCTGTACGCAGATATTTCGGCTGCTCATAGATCCTATGATTCCGCCGACGGTACCACCGTTTTCTGCCTTAATAGTTCCATGATTTACACAGTTCTCAATCACTGTGTTGCTTATTTTGTTCGTGTTACAGTATCCTACCAGACCACCTATCGAAGCTGATGTATTTGTGCCTGTGTAAGTGATATTTACTTTAGATGTACAACCTGCTACTCTTGCCGGTGCATCTGTGGTTCCCTGATACAGGTATCCCACAACCGCTCCTGCTGCAGTCTTGGTGCTCATGATGATAGTTCCCTCTACTGTGAGGCTGCTGATCCTTGCACCCGCCTGTCCAAATATTCCTGAGTAGCCTATATCATTCTGATACAGATTGCTGATAGTATGTCCCTGGCCGTCAAATGAACCCATGTATATGGCACCCGATGTACCTATTGGTGTCCAGCTATATCCTGCAAGGTTGATATCCGCTGTGAGCACTGCATTTATGTCGACCTTCTTATTGACATTTACCTCATTTTCAAACCAGTACAGCTCTGCACCTGTGCTGATCTGGTATACTCCGTCAACCTGTTCAGGCTCGGTCTTGCTCTCGCCATCCCAAGCAGTTGCACTTGACGCTGTGAGGCTGATGGTCTGTGACATCTCGCCGGAAGTATCCTCCGGGATCTCAAATGTTCCCTCGGCATACATGTATCCGGCACACTTCATAGTGTAATTGTACTGTCTGCCTGCAAGACCATTGAAGCTGCCGTCATTTACTGTTACGGCATTTCCTTCAGTATCCTTTATGTTTACCTTATATCCTTCTACTGCTTCGTTTGTAGCACCATCTACTACATCAAGCTTTACCTGGACAAAGTCTGTCTTTGCCAGCTTAAATGACATATCCGGGAGACTTCCAAGGTATGCCACACGTACGCTTGCTGCCATCTGTACAGGCTTTCCTGTTGCATGGCGGACCTCTCTGTGTGAACCGTATGGCGAACCAAATCCGCCCTCATACAGAACTCCGCTCAGCGTGTACTCGTCACCTGCAAAATACTGAGGTATCTTGACTGTAACTGTCTGGGCAGCAGGATATGATGCAAATGCATACTGGTTGCTTGCTCCTGAGAATTCATTTCCCTCACCATCTGACAGTTTTATAGTTCCGGCCATGTTGTAAATTCCTGCAAGCTTGTTGGCCGGAATATACAGACCATCGTATGCCTTCTTGCCATCCTCTGTACGCTTACCATATGAAACCTCTATGGTATCACCGGCTCTGAGTTCATCTGCTGAGATCTCGTCACCATCAGCGTTCTTATATGTGTATGATACCGGGACTTCCTTTGCACGTACTACCTGATATGTGCTAACTCCGTCCTTTGTCACCTTTATTATGTTTGATCCCTCTGTGAGACCGCTTACAGTGTAGCTTCCATCATCATTCTTCTTGACATCTGCTGTTGTAAATCCACTGTATGTAAGCTTGTTTCCCGTGATCTGTGGATGAAGAACTGATACTGCCACTCCATCCTCCGGTGTAAATGTGTACTCTGCACCGGCTGCTCCCTCAAGATAATACAGAACATCGATCTGTGCATCCAGATTGTCTACAGCAGTCTTAGCAGTCTCTGTGTTGCGTCCTGCATTTAATGTCATATTTGTCTGAATGTCTGAGCCGTCATTTCCTACAGTGAATACGACTACACCTGTGTTTTCAGGCCAGATCGCACTGAAGAATGAACCGCCCATACCAGGCTTGTTGATCTCTGCATCATAGGTTACGAGAAGTATCGCTGTTCCCTCTGACTTTGCCTCGATCTCTGCTATCTCTGAATGCTCGCCAGGTACAACGCTGATCACATCACTTGATGGGTTACCATTCTCATCGATAACTGTGTAGTGATAATCAGGCTCTGCTGATTTTGCATTCATGATACCCTCTATAGCCTGCCAGTTACGGAAGCACTCAAGGTGATACTTGTCACCCTTCTGCATTGATACATAGCCCTTCTCATTGGATGTCATGTAGATATCTGCGACATCTGAGCTGTTGGCTGACATGTCATGTACAACTGTGCCAGGGCCATATGTGCTGTCGCCGATGTACATATCCTCGGCTGTTACCTTGTACTCAGCATCTGTGGTTGTGGAGAACCAGTTCCAGTATGTCACTCCCTCTCCACCAGTTACACGGTAGTAATATGTGATACCACTTCCAAGCTTATATTTGTATGTGTCATATCCGGCATCCTTGCTGTCTATCTTGATGCCAGCCTCATCCTTATATATATAGTATGTTGAAAGTGTACCAACTCTGAGCTCAGTTCCCTCTGGAACTGTGAACTCTACTGTCTTTGCCGCTGCAAGGGCTACTGAATAACCGTAGCTTCTGTTGGATGTAAGTGTGTTTGACACAGTCTTAGAGATATAGTCATCTGCTCTATCTCCAACCGGATCATATGTCACTGACACCATATCAGCATAGTAGAACAGTCCTGCATACTTTGCCCAGGAGTCATCTGACCCCTCCCTGGTCTTTACAAACTCTGCATGTCTGTCCACATTGTCAGGAGACATAACCTTACCTGTGACGGTATAGTCAACGTCTTCCTTCCAATATTTTTTGTTGCCATCTACAGTGTCATAACCTGTACATGCTATATCTGTGATGCTGTATATGCTGTATGACTGCTGTGGATCGTCTGTGACTACGAGATCTATAGATCCCATATCTGTCTTCTCGTCACCGCTCTTCTGATATGCTGACAGACGGTATGTACCCGGCTCAAGCTCAAGGGTATACTTGCTGCCATCAGGCTCTCCAACTTCAATCTCATTGCCCTCTGAATCAGCCAGAGTCATGTAAGGAGCAGAATAATTCATGGTTACAGATACTGTATTTCTCTTGTCGCCCCTGATCTTCTTCTCAACTGCCTGAACCTCATCTGCAGTTGCAGTGAGATCTGTCATGACCGCCTGAACCTCTTCACATAGAGCCTCATCCTTGGCTATCTCATCTGCATGCTCTGCATAGAGCACATAGAGCTCTGTCTTGTCCTGAGTCTCATAGTATGCATACTCAGAGTCAAATGTATTCTTATCCGGATTGTAGCCATATCCCAGATCTGCGCCATAATCTGCGAGTGTGAACTGCCAACGGATAACGTGTGTATTGTCTACTCCGGCTGCAGAATCTACCTGATATTCTCCTGCGCCGACATTTCCCATTATATTGTCAACTGTGTTCATCCAGCCAGACATGCTGAAATAATCAAACTGGCCAAGATCTTTTCCAGTCTTGTCCTTAAGCTCAAGTGCCTTTCCATTCTTCTTCTGATAAGCATCCTTAAGCTCCTGTGGAACATTTGCAGCTCCCTTATCAATGCCCTTTACGTTGGCAAGATAATAACTGGAACTGTTGTATTTGTCTGTTCCTGAAGGTTCTGTTTCAAGTCCCTCTTTCTTGAAAAACGCGTAAGTTGCCTGTGATACGGTAAGCTTAGACAGGTCGATGTCTATGCCTTCCTCTTTCCAGACTTCACCGATCTCTTTGTAGGACATTCTCTCTGGCTCGATATAGAATCCCTGGCCAAGAGTAAATCCCTCAAGAGACAGCACAACGTACTCAGTGCTGTAATCAACTTCGCCATCACTCTCTGCGGCGGCAGCCTGAACATAGCCCCAGCTTGCATTTGAAGCAAATGGTGCCACTAAAACTGCGCATGCCAATAAGAATGAAAGCATCAATGTCCTGATTCGTTTCATCTCCTATTTTCCTTTCTTTATTTAATTGTAGGTTATAAAGCAGGGAATATGTATTCTGCTTTTCCCACGCCCAAAAGCTAACAGATGAACTGTCGTGTCATCCGCATCCGGGTACTCCGCATATCCCGGCTGTCTGTGTCTGTCAGACGCCGTCACGCGGCCGGAAATCTCATAAAATCTGCGGGCATTCTGACTGAAAGACACAAGTCTTAACACAGTAATGGCGGTTGCACCGGAATCTCACCGAATTTCCCCCTGATCGGATGCTTTTTCAGGACGGCATCCGAGCAGATTTTCACTATGAAATCACAGGGTTTATAGTAATTGTGAATCGGGGAATTGTCAACTCCAAGTACCACTTAATGTACTTTTTTGTCATATTTTATTAGTAAGGTGAGAAATGTGTTTTATCCATATCACACATTTCTGCATAATATGTAAGTAGAGAGAAATTACTGAAAATACCTTTGGATTTCATTCTGCTGTCCACAGCATACATTTAGTTTACAAAAGCCGGATATCCCTATTTTATAGAGATATCCGGCTTTTCTTCTGGCTCTTATTCTGATTACTTTTTAGTTACGGAAGCCAGCTTATTCTGACCTCTTTGAGCTGTCCTGTTGTATCGTCAAACTCAAATGTATAGCCGCTGCTTCCCATATAAACCTCAGAATCTGCACTGTACTTGACTATCTTGCCATCTACTTCTGCATTCTCACTGCACTTTTCAAGCAACTGATCTTTAGTGATAGTTGTAGGGAATGAGAAGTTCACCTGCTTTGCGCCGTCAAGCATCATCTCACTGATCTCCGCATTCATGCTGGCATCATAATCCGGGTTTGGCACAAAAAGGTGTGAATACCTTACATATGAGAGAACGCAATCCTCTGCCTTCTGCTCACTGTCAGTAAAGTTGCCAAACATAAACTGCATCGTTACGTAGTCATTGATTTCTGCTGTATATCTGTCAGTTTCGTAATTTTTATTTACATTGTTGCCACTGTTATTGAGAGAATTCTGCTCAAATGGTATTCCACCGTCTATAAGATCCTTCAAGGTGGACTCACCTAAAGTGAATTTCTTTCCATTATATACAAATGACCTATTGTCAAGATCTGCGTAATTCTCGCTGAGTCCCGATGCCAATGTGAAATCCTCATATACAGGCATCGTAAATTCTGTGGATTCCTCACTGTCATCACTGTAATCGGTTTCATCTGCATATGAATCATCAGATTCAGTATCACCTGTATCCTCAGCCTCAGATTCCTCCTCCGTTGCCATTTCCGTTTCGGTTACCTGCTCTGTTGACTCCGTCTCTCTGGTGGATTTGCCATCATTTCCACATCCAACTATAGAAATTCCCATCACCACCGTGATAAGTCCTGCAATCAGCATTTTCTTGTTCCTCATATAATAATCCTCCTTAAAACCTAGTGGCTTTATTATTAAGAATGTCACTATATTTTATCAAGCCGTAATCGGTTGCAACGGGGCAACTATGGGTAGCGAACCGAAATCATAGGTGTTTTCGTCACTTTTTTGTAATCTATAGTGCTTATTCCTCCGTAATGTTCATGAAACTATAATAAGTGTCTCTGTCCATGGCATCCGGATTATCATCGGCAAATCCGCTGACTGTATATATGTTCCCATCCTTTAGATCAGCATATGCATTAAAATAGTATGTGATATTTCTCTTGCCGTCCTTTATATATAAGGTCGAATATGTGTAGTAATAAAATGTCACACCATTTACCTCACACTGACCTTCCTCTGTTACCTTTGATATTCCGGCCCCGGTCTTTCTGTCTGCCATATCAGATGCTGTCATCCAACTATACGGTACGATCGAAGTCACAACCGTGATCTTATCACCGTCTGAATAGTATGTCTTACCTGACAAATCCTCATTCTGAAGGCTGTAATTTTCAGGGATTTCATATGACACGGTAGTATCTCCATTCACGACACTGTCCACTACTCCCGTCTCCATAGCTTCGTCCTCCTGCCAGTATGAGCCTGTCATATCATTTGTCTCATCTGTGGGAACGGCCCCCGCAACAATAGCCACAGCTTCATCGGCAGCCTTCTCATATACCTCAGCTCTCTCCGACCCGCTCAGCGCATCTATATCTATCTCATCAAATCTTATCGAAGTAAAGAAACGCTGCCCTTCCCCGGCATCACATATAAGCTGATAAAAATATGATCTGTCGAACTTTGCACCTCGTTCATTTGCAAGACTCGCTATGTATCTGATATATTCCTTCCCCTGTATCTCGAACTTCTCAGGCTCCAGCTCCATCACATAACCTGCGTCCTCAATATTTTTCTTGCGCTGCTCTCTGTTGTCCCAGAAATCAGCCATCGTCTTATCCTCCACATCGATCTGTATCAGATAATCATCACAGCTTCTTATATTAAGGCAGCCACTCTCATGTATGATCGCCAGTCCTACCGGCTTCACAGAGAAGGCATATCCCTTGAACACTATATGCCAAGGCTCTGTCTCATCGTCAGCTATTTTATTTCCATCCTGTTCAGTTTCACTTTTTTCTTCCGTCTTCCGCGCACTGTTCAGATCAATAACGCCCATAAACTCAAGAGCGACAAATGCAGCTCCCGCCAGTATGCATGCTATTACGATCGCGCAGACAATTTTTTTACATTTTTTCATCGGCTGTCTTATCCTCAAGTATGATCTGAAGTGTATCTTCTTTCTTCATCCTTCTTATCTCAAGTCCAATGAGGATCAGAAGAATAATAAACACCAGCATGACAAATGATGCGGCAACTATGGTTGATGTCTTGTAATTCAGAAACAGTCCATTACCGTCCGCCCCTGTGTACAACTGTATGTAATCTCCATCCCGTATCCCCGGTACATCAAGCCACACAGTATCCATGATCTTTCGGCCATTGTCATCAAAATATGCCAAATCAGCTTTTGTATACTGCTGATACACCTTCTCCACACGCACATTCCCGTTCTTATCTGAATGTCTGGTCCACTCGTTCCTCACAAACAGCACCGCCACCACAATTACACAGAAAACGCATATGGCTGCCATCACGCAAAATAATATTTTCAATCTGGCAAGCCTGCCTTTTCCCCTGAGATTCTTCAGATGGACAGCATTATTCGCTGAAGTCCCATCCCCAGACACCTCTTCCGGCTCCTCCGGCTCATCACCCTTTCCATATATAAGTTCTCCAACCTGTACATCCAGAATCTCACATATACACACAAGCCTGTCCAGATCAGGATACGCCTTATCCCTCTCCCACTTGGACACAGCCTGTCTGCTGACTCCCATCTTTTCCGCAAATTCCTCCTGATTCAGCCCGGCTTTCTTCCGGTACTCCTGAATCCTGGATCCTATAAGCAGCATTTGTTTTCCTCCTTTTTCCGAATATTCGGATTGACATTCATATTGTTAATAAGTTCTTTTAGAGAATTGGCAATTGGCTTATCTTCCACTTCTCCATCTACATACATATTTTCCCAATCTTTAGCCATTGAAATCAAACTATTTTCATAGAATAATATGTCATCACTAGAATCTCCTTCCTTTTTCAAAACGGAGAATAATACAATAATTCTTTAGTATTACAATATCCTCTAATACAAGGATGCCAAAACAGATTAATATAATCATTAATTTCTGTAGGTAATGTATATCCATATTTTTCTTCAAATACAGACAAATCTGTTTCATCTTTCCTCTTAACAAGAAATACACCCTTCTCAATTCCCTTTTTAATACCATCACAAATAGTACTAAAATCTTCATTTGAGTAATAATTAGGATATTGCTTCGTTTTTTCAAAATAATTTTGAATAGTTTCTCCCATGTCTACATACCTCAATTTAATAAATCTTGTAACAGTAAAAGGTGTCAGGTGTTACAGATCCGCCATGAGAAGCCATTTCCAGATTGGTATGACCTCTATATCTATACCGTCATATTCAAGATTTGTCTTGCGTGCAAGACAAAAACATAATTAAATTGTTCTCTATTAAAGATAGTAGGATCACCTTCTCTATCAAGTTTTCAAATACATCTCTGTCAAACTTTTCAAGATACCGATTTTCTTCCAAAACTCTTCTAAATTCTTTCAGTCTGATACGATAAACTTTTTCTTTGTTTACGCTATTTTTCAAACTTTCAATAGCTGCTTCGTTTGTTGCCAGCTTTCGAGCTAATTCTAAGTCTTTTGCTTCATATACATCTTGTGCAACACTTCCATCAAGATATTTTTCCAACAAAATACTTCTCTTAGATCTCAAATTTGTATCAGTGTTCTTTGCTTTCTCAAGCTTTGATTCCACACTATCTTCTGATAATACTTTATCAACTCTTTTTATGAACTCATCTATAACATCGTTGTTATTATCACACAACTTACGATATGATTCAATAAATGCCTTTTCTAACATAAGCAGAAGTATTTTCTACTTCCTGCTGTGCCACAGAACTTAGAATCGTCAATAAAAACTCTCCATCTTTTAAGCTATGTATTTTTTCCACTTCAAAGTACACATCTATATTTCGTTCTTTCAGCATCCTAACATACTTTAATGTGTCTAATGTATTTCGTGCAAATCTTGGTATGCTTTTGGCAATGACCATATCAATTTTACCATCCAGGCAGTCCTCAATAAGTCTTTGAAAATTCTCTCGCTTATCAACCTTTGTTCCTGTAATAGCTTTATCCGCATATACACCTGCCATTTCCCATTCCTTGTTGCTCTTGATTAAATCAGTGTAATACCTGACCATTGAATTATAGCTTTTAATCTGATCCTCATCATCAGTACTTCTTTTTTATTTGAACTTCTGGACAATTTGTCCAAAAGCTGCTTTCTTGTTCTTTGTCCATGAAAGGACAAAAAAGAGCATTCATGCTTTTACACATAAATGCTCTGACGCTGTTTTATTATAAAATTGTCTTAGCTGTTGTTCCCTACAAACTTGAAGTTATACACATCTACATTCCGTTCGTAATATACATGACTATCTATAATCCTTTGGTATCTGAGCAAATTTTTTCAAAAAGCTTTCTCTGGTATTATCATTTACAAACAATTCTCGCAACTCTTTCTCATTTTCTTCTCCTAAGGACACATATTGTTGCAAAAATATTTTGGTTAAATATAGATAATTTCCCTGTATCAATCGATAGTAAGAGCTTTCTAATAGGGTGTTTATCATTTTTATGCTTTGCTCATAGGTTTTGGTCTCTTCATAAAAGGATCTAATAAGAGGCAGAGTATAATAAAAAGCAGCTTCATACGCTTTTACCCTTTGCCTCATAGAATTTTCAAAATCTGCACTGTCTATATAACAACGATTAAACGTCATATCTGCTTTTTGACATTTTCCTTCAACTATCTTATTATGGTTTTCCCAAATGTTTTCAAAAAAATGCGTAAATATACTCTTATCCGTTCTAACATAAACTGCTTTTTTCGCTGACATTTTGGGAATAAAATCATAGTTCCATCCCCACTTAAAGCTTCCACCTAAATCAGTTTGCTGGAATAGACTTAATACCCTGCGACGATGATTGCAATAATCATCAGCCCAGATACGATTACCAAGATATCGCATGCCTAGTTCTTTAGCAATCAATGGTGAAAAAACTTCATCTAATAACATATTCCACCCTTCCACCATCAAATCTCTCTCCGTATGTTCTGCTTCATACTCCGGCAACCAAGTACTGATTAAATATTTTTTGTATTTTTCAAACTCCATACTATGTAAATTCTCCATAAATCCTTGTTACTTACCCGTAATTTGTGACTAATTCATTAAATTCCGATTGAGATTTCACCTGTTTTAGGGAATTTAATAACTGTTATATTTTGTTATTAAATTCTCTGCAAACCCTTGAAAACACTGGATTTATCGCAGGTGAGCTTTCCCTTATTGTTTCCCTTGTGTTATATCGTCCCGTCAGCGTTTACGAACTCTGATAAGGGCAAATACAAGGGCAAGAAAAATCTATAAAACAGTATAACACAAAATAAAAGTGACATGGTGAACTGATTGAAATGCTTCTGATTTTTGTAACAAATGACTGATTGAATGATAAGGAGATTCTATACGATGAGAACAATATTTGCAGAATACAATCCACACAGAAACAGCATTGATATTTATACTTCTGCTGGTTATATGCTCCGCATTGACTGTTGGGAAGCCGAAAAGGATTTAAAAACCACACCCGGATCAGACTGTGCATTGAACGCACTTGCCATTGATAAACCGCTTGAATATGCAAAATTATATCTTGATGAAACAATGCAGATATGGGTAGATGCAGAAGATTCATTAGAACTATGGTGATTTTTTCAACAGCACTAAGGTTACTTTTTCCCAATCTCATTTATTGAGAATCGTCTTTTTACCGTGCATATATATTCAATATCTTTTTATCTATTATAATGAAATCAAGGGCTGGTCTAATGCCAGCCCTACAAAAATGAAAATTCACATAGAAAATAAATTTACAATTTTTCCGATATAAACCTGTTATCAACAAATACAAACATAATTTATATTATCGTATCTATTGATATGATATGTATTTCAAAGAGTTACCAGAAGTTTTTGAAAACTTTTCCCTTGTGATATTATCTAAAGCTCCTAATTTTATACTTTTCCCATGATGGAGCAGCTTATTTGACCGTATCTTTAATAGCTGTATTTTTGTAATTAGATGTAACACCACCGGATTTTCATCCGTTGAATCATCCGCATATTTAAGACAATAAGAAAGACCGGTGCCATTACCTCCTGTCCACAACATATTATCTGTTGTGAATATCTGATATACCTTCGGTGTTTCTGCCGTATAAAATGTCTTTTCCCCAGATGCAGGCGTTTTCATATTATTGCCTTTTTGTTGGCGGTACATTGAAGATACCGTATTTAGACCAGAACCAATGTGCATACTTCTGTTCCTCCAATCATTTTATCTGAATTGTAAATGTACTGCTTCTGATTTTGCTCCAATATGGTTATTAGGGGCACAAATTAAAATCAAAAAAGAGCCGATAACAGCAGTATTTCAAACTGCATATTATCGGCTCTGCGTCTGTGCGTCTGGCTCTTTTAATTAAATTATTTCTGTTGTTTTTTGGCTTTATTATATGTATTAGCTAACTGTCCACAAGCTGCTTTAATCTCTCTACCATGAGAAACTCTCATGGTAACTTCAAGTCCTGTTTGCTCTAATTGATGTTTGAACGCAACCATTTCTTGTTTTTGTGGTGCTCTAATTTTTGAATTACTCGTCGGGTTGTATTGCAGCACGTTAATCATAACATTTTTGCCCTTAAACCATTTTGCAAGTTGCCTTATATCTGAGGAACGGTCATTTATACCTGGTAAAAGCAAATACGCAAATACCACTTTTCGATTATGCCTTTGAGAATAGGACAATGCTTGCTTAACAACATCTTCAATAGCGTACATGTGCATATGAGGAATGATACAGTTTCTCGCAGCCTGTGTTGCTGCATGTAAAGATATTGTCAACTGAATTTTTAGATGTTCTTCGCGCAATTTTTTTAATTGATTAACTGGACCAACTGTTGATACGGTAATGCCGTCGGTTGGAAAGTTAAGTCCATTTCTATCTCGAAGAATATGGATTGCTGCAATCAAGTTGTCGTAATTGAATAAAGGTTCTCCCATTCCCATAAAAACGATACGATTTACTTTTTGACGTATCAATACAACCTGCTGCACAATTTCAGACGGTGTTAGATTACGAACAAAACCATTGCGTCCGGACTCACAAAAAATACAGCCAACAGAACAACCAACTTGCGTACTTACGCAAACAGTCCCACCATCTCGCCGTTTAATAAAAACCGTTTCAATATACCTGTTATCTTTCAATTCATAAACATACTTTTCAGTATCGCTACTTTTATAGACTTTTTTTGTTGATATTGATAGATTTTCTTTGTGAAATGGCTGTTTATACAATTCCGTATATAAGGCTCTTGCTTTATCCTCTCCAATTACTTCCGACATTTCTTTGTAAGTAAATCCGTATGGGTCATTCAATATTTCCGTAGGTGTACTTTTAGGTAAGTGTTTCATTTAAATATCCTTCCTTTTCAAAATTAAAAAGTTTGTTTTTCAGAGTTTTTGATTATGATTTCTAGTTTTTCAACATCAACGATATGCGTTAATTTACATTTAGGGCAGAAAAGAGGAAAATTTCTTAATACCGTATTATAAAATACTTGAACCCTCGTCTTTCCGTTACAAATTGGACATTTTATCCAATATTTTTCAAGCATAATATTTCTCCTTTTGCGCAAAAAAATGCAGGTCAATTCTCAACATGAGCATTGACCTGCATTTATACATATAATACTACAACAAAATTAAGGCATAGTTTTTATACTATGTCTATACGTCGTTAGTTTTGTTGTATAGCATACGCAAAATAAGCATGACAAAAAAGCCCATATTGAAAATGGGAAAAATCTTTTTTGATTTCAATGCTTATCGAATACGCATGCTATGTAACATAAACATTCCCCTCCTTTTATATAATATTATATACAAAAGCAGCTTGTTGTCAACATATATATATATGAATTATTTTGGCTAACTGATAGAACTACGTAGACATATCCAAGAAGAAAGGGGAACAGTAAAATGTAATAGGGTGAATAACTATGGCAAAAAGACCAGTACCACGATACGACTTTAAGGCTTTTGGGGCAGCGATAAAGGCAGCGCGTGAGGGATGCAAGGAGAGCCGCAAGAAAGTAGGCGACGAAATGTTTATCTCGCCGCGCTACCTTGCGAACATTGAGAACAAGGGGCAGCACCCAAGTTTACAGATATTCTTTGAGCTGATACAGCGTTACCATATATCCGTAGACCAATTCCTTTTAGAAACGCCGCCGGAGAAGAACACGCAGCGGCGGCAGCTTGACGCGCTTCTTGACGGTATGAGCGATACAGGCATACGGATTGTAACCGCAACGGCAAAGGAGATTTCCGAAGTCGAAAAAGAGGGCGAATAGGAATGTCCGACTTAAAACTGAACAGGATTTAGAAAGCGTTGTAATCTTTTTTGAGGTTGCAGCGTTTTTCTTTTGCGTAAGTTTGGCAAAATCGCTTTTTCTCCGTAGTAGGTGATAAGAGCCTAAAGGATAAAAACATTCGTAGCAAGCATAGGAAGCGGGTACCACTTCCGTATTTTCGCCCTCCCGCGCTGCGGCGCGTCGGTTGAAAATTGCTTGTTGGGAAGTGTCCCAAACCCTCGGAACGGAAAGGAAAGGAGCGAACACATGGACGGACGCAAAAGGACAGTGCAAATCAAATTCAGAGTGACGGAAGCGGAACGGGATTTAATACTGGAAAAAATGAAGCTCGTACCCACCCGGAACATGGCGGCGTATCTGCGGAAGATTGCCATTGACGGGTATATCATTCAGGTAGACCACGCCGATATAAAGGCTATGACCGCAGAGATACAGAAAATCGGTGTCAACGTCAACCAGATAGCACGCCGCGTAAACGCGACGGGGAACGCATACCAAGAGGACATAGAGGAAATAAAGGGGGTGCTTGCGGAGATATGGCGGTTACAAAGATTAAAGCTTCAAATCCACAAGGCTTGGCTTTAAGAGCAAAAAACGCATCCCCACCGCAAAGGACAGGCGGGCGTATATCGAAAATGCCCATGCCCCCATCATTGACAGGGATATATGGGAAAAGGTACAGATAATACGGGAAAACAAACGCAGACCGAACAAAAGCGGGATTACGAGCATGTTTTCTGGACTGCTCTATTGTGCCGACTGCGGGGCAAAGTTAAGCCTTGCCACTGCCAACGGATACGCCCATTTCCGCTGTTCGCAGTACAAACGGACGAGCCGCACGCAGAACTGCACGCAGCATTATATCCGAGAGGACGCATTAAACCAGTTGGATATTTTTCTTTAATCCTCATAGCTGTTTTCAGCCCATCCATCCCCTGCATATTGATGTCCAGAAATAATATCTGACACGCTTCCAAAGCTGATTGTTCTTCGCATAACTGTTCTCCAGAATCATATTCTGTAATAGCAAACTCATAATTCTTTTTTTCACCATAGTCTGACAGCAAATCTGATAGATTTTTTCTGTCATCTATCCTGTCATCACAAATAATAATGTTCATATTTTTCATTCCTGTCTTTGATTTCTCTCATACCTGTAAACCATACAAGTCTCACCTAGCACTCTTTATTATATCAAACAAATCTTCCGCTCGATCATTCTCCGCATCAAATGACTATTTTCCGCATAGAACGACTATCTCCTATAGAAACGCAGAAGCATTGTATCTCAAACTCTTTGAAATACAATGCTTCCCTGCATTTTCTATATCGGCATGTTGATATTATTACTTTACTATCCTGCACACTCTCTGAGAGTGACTGTATCTATCAAAAAAGAAGCCAGCAGTTTATTCACGCACTGCTGACTTCTTATAATACTACTCATTTTATTTACTTCGCTGCGTCTCAGACAATTTTTTTATTTTTAAACATAACCTCTGTTTTCCCGCCATCCCTTTACATACCACCTGATTCCAACATATACCAGTTGCACGAATAATAAGAGAAATAGCAGATTGATTGGCAATACTTCCTTTATCCAATCCCCAAAGTAGATAGCTATTGCCATACTTACAAGTATCACCATTATGGTAATCATATCCCAACAGTATTTCTTATATAGCCCTGCAATCTTTATTTCGATGAATGCCAAAAGTATTCCCACACCCACCAGACATCCACCGCAAATCAGTATTCTTATCAGCCAGTTTATAATTCCAGCAACGACAGGATTGGATATTCCATCACTAATCTGTGCCACGTTCTTTCCTGCCAGTACAACCCAGCCAGCAATGGTCTGTGTGAAAGTTGCGATTGTATCAAAGAATACCACGCAATCAGAAATAAATATTTTTGACCGTATCATCTGAAAAAGAGTAGTTGATACGGAATACCATATCAGCAGAAACATCAATGCTTCATACATGGCTGTTTTTGTTTTATATCTGCCTGCCAGTTTTTCTCTCTGCGTATCATACTTTTCCTTGGCTTTCAGATAAGCTGTCAGGTTACAGTTCCCACACTTTTGATAGAGTACCGGCTTTTCAACCGGTATCTCTACTTTTTTCTGATGGGAGAGTGCATAATCCCGTTCCTGTTCTGCCTGTCTCTGCTTATCTCGACATTCCTCTATCATGGCTTGGACGGTGTGTGTTTTCTCTTTCTCGCTCTGCAACAATTCTTTTGTTTTCCTCAAGTCGTTCTTTAAGGCTTGAATGTTCTCTGTTTTGTTCTCGCTGTTTAACTTCTCGTTCAAGGTCAGCGATTCGTCGAGCTGCACTTTCAGTTCCCTGATAGTCCGGTCTTTCTGGTCGAGTTCTTCCTGCATCTGCTCTGTCAGCAGAAGCAACTCTTCCAGTTGATCGTCGCTCTTTGAGTTTCTTAATTCGTTCATCAATCAACCTTCCTTTCTCTAATTGCTGTTCAAGTTCAGTAATTCGCTGTTCTGTTTCTGCAATAGCCGGTTCTCGCTGTTTAATTTCTGTGCCAATTCCTGCCATTGCTGATTTTCGTCTGTGAGTTTCTGTATCTGGTCTGTCTTTTCTTCCAGAAGCATCAACAGTTCTTCTGTATCCGGTAAGATTTGTAGCAGCTCTGACAATTCTTTCTCTAATTGCTGCAATCGTTCTTCCTGCTCCTGAAAGCACATCAGCTTCTCGTCCTTTTCCTGTATCTCCTGAAGCATCTCTGCCATGATATTCTGCTGTTCCTCTATCTGTGTAATCATTGCTTCCATCATGGGAATTACTTCTTTGCTTTCTTCTAATGTCATTCAACCACTCCCTCCACATCGACAATGCACCGGATACCTTACCAAAGGTTGCAATTACCTTTTGCAGCAGTGCATTTTGTTTTTTTATCATCTGGTTTTCCTCGACCTTCCATGAACCTTTCCTTATCTGCCCGGTGAGATATTTTTCCTCAATCTTCCTTGCATCTGCACCCTCATGAATCGTAGGGACTTTCAATTTGCCCTGTCTTTCATAAGAGCGGTGGTCAATCAGATTGTCTATGGATAAATGCCGGTTACACATCTTTGCCCATTCGCTTCGCCATAACTCACAATTCTTTGGATTGTTCCAGCCGGTAGCGTCAGTCAGAACCCTTTTCCATTGTTTTCTGTTTCTTGCCCCGACTTTCTGTACTCCGTTTTCATCAAGTACCGGAATACGGATTCCATGACGGTCTGGATTTTTCTTATCCTGCCACCAGTCCGGGTGGGATTCATCAACCACGATATTTCCGTCAGTATCTCTGACAAAATCCCAGTCCTTGACTTCCTTGCTGCCCCATGAGTGGTCTGGATTGAATGGTCGCATGGTTACAAGTAAATGCACATGTGGGTTCCCGTCGCCCTTATCGTGTATGCTCCAGTCGGCACACATTCCCTCGTCCACGAAAGTCTTTTGAATATATTCGGTTGTATAATCAATCTGTTCCTGTCTGCTCCATTCTTTCGGCAGGGAAAATTCAAATGAGCGTCCAAGCTGTGCATCTGCATTTTTTTCTATCTTCAATACCTCATTCCATAGACGCTGTTTCTGAAATGTGATTTTAAACTTTTCCAGTGCGGCATCTTTATCATCCGCTCTTTTATAACGGATAGACTGTTGAAACCTTTTTATATTTTCTTCCGGTACATGCAGCCATTCAGGAGGTGCATTTTCGCACATCATCAGACTGGTGTAGACGACTTCCTTTTTGGAAGTATAGTAACTGATTCTGCCTGTTTCCTCATTCTTCATCACATCTCCATTAAGATATGCCGATGCGGATATGACAGATTTTCCTTTACTGCGCCCGACAATCTTTACTGTAAAGTGAAATATCGCCATGATACGATTCCCCCTTTCTGCCGTATCCGGCATTGATTTCCGACAGCATCTTCTTCTGGTTTGGCAGAAGTGAAGCTGTCGGAACGCCCTCTGCGCAAGAGTGCCCCCTGCGGCATGAGCAGGTCTGGCTGAAAGCCCCGCCGACGGAACGAGCCCGGCAAGCGTAAGCGCAGACCGGTTGCCACTTGTGGCAAACTTATAAGGACGACCTCTGGTTGTCCATAAGTGCGCCCTTCATTCAAAGGCAATGAAGGGAATGGAAAAACCACTCCCTCCGCCATTACACTTCCTCCATATCTGTAAGTGGCTCTTTCTGCATCGCCTTTGAGAAAAACTTTCCGTTTGTTTCCTGCCTTTTTAAGAAGCCTATCAACTTTGGTAAATCTTCCTCCTCAATCGGACAGCCAAGAACCGATTCCACCGCACCGCCAATCTGACAGAGCCTGTGGGTTCGTTTTTTACTTTCCTCGGCTTTCTTTCTCTTTTCCAGTTCCTTTCGCTGTGCAATGAGCTTTTTGGTAGCTTCGATGCTTTCCTGTTCCTTTTTCTCTAATGCACGTATTCTTTCTTCATAAGTCTTTGTTGATTTCGCCATATCGTCTTCATCCTTTCTCTTATAATCAAATCTTGCTCTGCTAAGATTTGGCACACGATTCTGGTCAGCTCTGTTGACATAATTCCAATCAGAATCGTGGTGCATCCTTGCGGAGCATTATCTTGTCGATGTTTTTCCGACAAGATAAACATTAGTTCCCGGTTGCATATCAGGAGAAGCACATGGTATAATCCTCTTGCGTGTAGGTATATCATGGCTTCGGTCTGATAGAACCTTTGGCGGTTTCGTAGGAAGCCGCCTTTTTAAGTTGCCACATTTCTTGTGACAGTTTTTACATTTCCTTTATCCCTCAGATCTCGCCCCTCGTTGGCTTCCATGAACTTTTCCAGAATGTCAGTTTTAATAAGGACTTTTCTTCCGACTTTTAATACCGGAAGTTTCTTCCATTCAACCAGCTTTCTCAAAGTGTTTCTGCCAATTCCTGTATAGTCGGCTGCTTCCTCGATGGATAATGCAATCTTTCTTTCCGTCATCTTGTCACCTCCTTATGAATTGCATTATGCAATTTTGTTGTGCTGTTAGTATAGCGGTTTTATATTGCGTTGTCAAGCGTTATGAAATTTTAAAAATAATCATTAAATTGCATATTGCAATTATGTAAGGTACATGCTATAATTCATACATACCGAAAAAGGAGGCAATCAGCATGAAAGATAAAGAACTACGCAAGCTGATAGGCAGCAGGGCAAAACAGCGTCGTTTGGAATTAAATCTGACACAGCCTTATGTTGCAGAGAAGATGGGAGTTACCGCTTCCACAATCCTGCGTTATGAGAATGGTTCGATTGACAATACCAAAAAGATGGTGCTGGAAGGTCTTTCGGAAGCACTTCATGTATCTATTGAATGGCTCAGAGGGGAAACCGATGAATACGAAACCGATATTACGGATAAGAAAGAATTACAGATTCGTGATGCAATGGGCGATATTCTCAAACAGTTACCTCTCGACCTTAGTAAAAAGGAAGATGCTTTTTCCAAAGATTTACTGCTGTTGATGTTAAAGCAATATAACCTGTTTCTGGAATCATTCCAGTTTGCCTGCAAGAATTACAAGGGCAACACGAATGAAGCTGATATTGCAAAAGTAATGGGGTTTGAATCGAATGATGAATATAACGAGATTATGTTTCTCCGGGAGATCACCCACACTGTTAATGCCTTTAACGACATGGCAGATATCGTAAGGCTTTATTCCAAGAAACCGGAAATGGCAGAACAAAGGCTTGAAAATCTTTTATCAGAAGTTTTGTATGAGGATTCCGATTCGGTATAGAACGACAACCGGAGTTATGATATACTTACACGCAAGAAGCATTTCATCAGTTCCGATTGTCTGATATCGAAAGGAGACACACGATTATGGCAAAAGGATCTGTAAGAAAAAAAGGAAAGAAATGGTACTACCGCTTCTATGTAGAAGATGCAAGCGGCAATCTGGTTCAGAAAGAATACGCTGGAACAGAAAGTAAAAGTGAAACGGAAAAACTGCTCCGTCAGGCAATGGATGATTACGAAAGCAAGAAATTTGTCGCAAAGACAGATAATCTTACTGTAGGAGAACTTCTTGATATGTGGGCGGAAGAAGAACTGAAAGTCGGAACACTCAGCAATGGTACAGTGGAAAATTATCTTGGTGCAATCCGTTGTATCAAGAAACATCCGATTGCAGAACGCAAATTAAAAACCGTTACTGCTGAACATTTACAGGCATTTCTCGATCTGCTTACATTCGGTGGGGAATTTCCAGATGGAAAAGTGAGAAAAGGATACAGTAAAGATTACATCCATTCCTTTTCAGCAGTATTACAACAGGCTTTCCGGTTTGCAGTATTTCCAAAACAGTTGATTACTTTTAATCCTATGCAGTATATTAAGCTGAAAAAACAGGCAGAGGATGTGGATTTATTCTCAGATGATGAGGTAGAAGAAGGCATACAGCCTATTTCCCATGAAGATTATGAGAGACTGATAGAATACCTCAAAGTAAAGAATCCACCTGCAATCCTGCCAATCCAGATCGCATACTATGCGGGACTTCGTATCGGTGAAGTTTGCGGATTGACATGGCAGGACATCAATCTTGAAGAACAATGCCTGACCATTAAAAGAAGTATCCGCTATGATGGCACAAAACATAAAAACATCATCGGACCGACCAAGCGAAAGAAAGTAAGGATTGTTGATTTTGGCGATACTCTGACTGAAATACTGAAAACCGCCAGAAAAAAACAGCTTAAAAGCCGGATGCAGTATGGTGAACTTTACCACCGCAATTTCTACAAGGAAGCACAGGACAAAAACAGAGTGTATTATGAATATTATCATCTGGACGGAACCGAAGAAATCCCGGTAGATTACAAGGAAATCTCCTTTGTCTGCCTGAGACCGGACGGATGTCTGGAACTGCCAAGCACACTCAGCATTGCCTGCCGATCAGTTGCAAAAAGGCTGGACGGATTTGAGAATTTCCATTTCCACCAGTTGCGACACACCTACACAAGCAACCTCCTCTCAAACGGAGCTGCCCCAAAAGATGTGCAGGAACTGTTAGGGCACTCTGATGTCAGTACCACAATGAATGTCTACGCCCACTCTACAAGAAAGGCAAAGCGGAACTCCGCCAGACTTCTTGATAAAGTGGCAGGCAACGACTAAATAAAAAATTCCCTTATTTCCCTTGCTGATTCCGCATAAGGTCAAAAATAAGGGAAAATACATATCATTTCACTATTTAAGGGGCTGGAAAGCCCGTAAAATAAGGAAAGTTCAAGAAATCTCTCCACAAATTCCGATTTGTCAAACTGTTGCATTGATTATATCAAAGAATCATGGTTGCAACAATCCCCTTAAAACGAAAGGCAGGTGTGCCCTCCTGCCCCTCAAAAGGAAGGGAAGGTGAAAAATATATAGTCAACTGCTGTTTCCAGCAGCTATGAATCGTTACTTACCATAGAAGTCATGGTTTACTTCTGCTTTATAGTAATTACTACATGTTACCGGAGCATTATACAGTGTCGTGAGCATATAGCTTCGTATGTTGCGTACCTTTGTAGTATTGTTGCGAAGGCATTCCAGCACATACTCCATCGTATCAGTTTTCACGCCTGTTTTTGCATTTCTTCCACTGCGTTTTCTTTCTTGATACTTCTGCATACACACGTTTATATTTATCTATTCCAACATTATCGAAAAAAATTGAAACATTATTCACGTCAAATCGCTTATCTCTCTGAAGTAAACGTACAAACCAACGTATGTCATTTTTTGTCCCTTGAAGCCTTATCTTTAACATATTGACACCTCCTTGAATAGAAAATAAAAGGCAGGGATATTCAATATTTTGTAATTAAATATCCCTGCCAAATTGGCTATTTTATTCACTTTTATTCATCAAAGAATATTGTGTCCCTCGTGTCGACTCTATAGCCGACAACGACATGAATTCTGTCCACTATCTGCTTTTTATTCCTTTTCACATCGGTTCTGCCGAAATTGAAAAAGCTGCAAAAGTGCGTAAATTCAAGGATTTTCACGAATCTGTACGACGTAGCCCTATTATAGTCTCCACATGCACCGTCCCCGGAAACTGATCGACGGCACAAGCCTTGGTCACAAAATATCCATGCTCCTGCAAAGTCTCCAGATCCCTTGCAAGCGATGTTGGCTTGCAGCTTATATACACAAGCTCCTTCACACCATAGTTGATGATCTTCAACAGGGCCTTCGGATTGATTCCGTCACGAGGTGGATCAAGCACTATGAAATCCGGTTTGTCCTCTATGTCATCTATTACCCTGAGCACATCACCGGCAATGAACTCGCAGTTGTCAAGACCATTGAGCTCCGCATTCACACGGGCGGCATCCACGGCTTCCTCAACTATCTCCACGCCGATGACCTTCTTTGCAACAGGCGCAAGAAGCTGGGCTATCGTTCCGGTTCCGCTGTAGAGATCGAATATGACTGCATCCTTTGTGTCACCCACATATGAACGCGCCCTGTCATAGAGTCTCTCCGCACTCTTTGTATTTGTCTGGAAGAACGAGAACGGCGATATCTTGAACTGAAGTCCGAGGACCGTCTCATATATATACTCTGTTCCGTATAGCAGATTTGTCCTGTCACTGATGACCGCATCTGCCATGGAGTCATTCTCCGTGTGGAGGATTCCCGCGATCTTTCCCTCAAGCGGCAGCTCCAGCAGCCCCTTCACGTATGCATCAAGGTCGAGAGCCGCCAGATTCTGGGTGGTTGTCACCAGATTCACCAGCAGATCGCCATTTGTCGCCGAACGTCTGATAACCAGATGGCGCAGAAGCCCCTCGTGCTGCATCTTTTTGTAATATGGGAGTCCCGCCTCCTTGCAGAACTGGACAGTATATTTCACTATCTTGTTCAGATCATCATTTACTATATAGCAGTCATCCATCTGTACGATGTCGTACGTGCTGTTCTTCTTGTGAAGTCCCAGTGCCAGCGGACCATCCTTATACTCATCGCCAAATGAGAACTCCATCTTGTTCCTGTATCCCTTTGTCACAGGAGATGCAAGTATCCCCTGCCACTCATAAGGGTGAACCTCGCTGTCTATCAC